>JAMWDE010000046.1 GCA_023818905.1 Candidatus Omnitrophota bacterium
GATACCGATATGGTAAATCTGTTTTATGCAGAGGCAGTAGACGTGGTTAATTATCTGATTAGAGAATTCGGAGTGGAGAGGTTTGCCTTCTTCTGTAGGAATCTGAGAGACAAGAAAGATTTTGCAGCAGCCTTGTCATCCAGTTATCCTTTCGGAGATATCCAACAACTCGATAAAGCATGGCAGAGATTTTTAAAGGAATAAGAAGACATATTCATCTCATTGGTATTGGAGGTATTGGGGTAAGCGGTATTGCGCGTCTACTTCTACGTCAGGGCATAAAGGTAAGTGGCTCTGACCTAAAGGAAAATAGCCTTACTGAAGAACTTAGAAGATTGGGTGTAAAGATTTTTATCGGACATAACCCTACTAATATCTTGGGTGCACAATTGGTTATATATTCTTCTGCTATCAGAGAAGATAACCCCGAGATTGTAGAGGCGAAAAGGCAAGGTATTCCTCTTATGAGACGCGCTGAGGCGCTAGCCGAGCTTATGAAGGAAAAAACCATTATTGCAGTTACTGGTAGTCACGGAAAGACCACCACTGCTTCTTTGATCTCCTATCTCCTTTTAGAGGCGGGTTTTCTACCCACCTTAGCCGTGGGAGGGATTTTAAGAAATATAGACACCAATGCCTGGTGGGGCGATGGCAAATATTTTGTAGCTGAGGCAGATGAATCCGATGGTTCATTTTTATGTTATAGACCAAACTATTCCGTTATTACTAATATAGATTATGAACATCTTGATTATTATAAAGATTTTCAAAACGAACTTGAGGCGTTCAGGAAATTTATAAGTAATACAAAGAGAGATGGTTGCGTTTTTGGTTGTGCTGATGACAAAAATTTAACAGATATGCTAACTAACTGTAGAAAGAGATACGTCCTGTTTGGTTTTGATTCTGCTTCTCATATCTATCCCAGAAATGTTCAGTTGGATGCTCTGAATTCACAGTTTGATTGTTTTTATGGTAATAGGTTTTTAGCCAGGTTTAATCTTTCTTTGGCAGGTTTACATAATATCTCTAATGCCCTTTCTGTTGTAGCTTTGGGATTAGAGTTGGGGATAGATATAGAGGTTATCAAAAAAACACTTATAAATTATAGAGGCACACACCGCAGGATGGAAGTCAAATTGGAAGATACTAGATACATGGTTATCGATGATTATGCGCATCATCCCACTGAGATAAAAGCAACCCTTTCAGCTATAAGGAATTTAAAATCAAAACGCATCATCGCTATATTTCAGCCTCACCGTTATAGTCGTACCAGACTACTCTTGGATGAATTTAGTAGAAGTTTTCAATTAGCAGATTGTGTAGTTATTACTGATATATACTCTGCAAATGAAACACCCATAGAAGGCGTAAGTAGTAAAGGTATCTATGAACGTCTAAAACAAGAGTTTCCAGATAAACCGATAGATTTTTTATCTAAGGAAAATATCGTAGAGTATATTTTAAAGATTATAAAACCAAATGACCTGGTAATTACACTGGGAGCAGGAGATATTACCAAGATATGCGATGGATTGGTGGAAAGGCTTAAAGGGAAAGATAAAGTTTAATGAGCCTCTTAAGACACACACAACCTTTAAGATTGGCGGTCCAGCCAGATTCTTTATCCAACCTGCCGATATCGAGGATCTGAGGCTATTGTTAATCTTATTGGAGAAACATAAGATACCATTTTTCATAATAGGTGCAGGTAGCAATCTTTTGGTAAGCGATAGAGGGGTAAATGGTGCAGTGATACATCTGGGGGCAAATTATTTTAAAAGAATCACATTTAAAGGCGAACTTGTTGAGGCAGGCGGAGGTCTTCTGTTAAGCAGGATGCTCTCTTTATTTGTCAGATACGGTTTAGCAGGCGCAGAGTTTCTTACAGGTATCCCCGGCACATTGGCAGGCGCCATTATTATGAACGCAGGTCAAGGAGAAAGAGGTGCCAGCATCTCAGAGTTAGTTGAGAAAGTTACGGTTATGGACTATAATGGTAATGTTATGGAATTGTCTAAAGATGATTTGAGATTTGGTTACCGCGATTCTGATCTAGGGGAGCTTATAGTCTTAGGTGCAAAATTGAGGTTAGTCAGAAAGGGCAAAAAAGAAATTAAAAGTAAGATCAGAGAATATTTGACTTATCGTATTTTAAGCCAGGATATCTCTTTACCCTCAGCGGGTTGCGTCTTTAAGAATCCTCCAGGTTATTCTGCAGCCAAACTTATAGAACTCTGTGGTCTTAAAGGAAGGAGTATTGGAGGAGCGGCTATTTCTTTAAAACACGCTAATTTTATAGTAAATCTTAACCGTGCGAAAGCAGAGGATGTATTGAAACTGATGGATTTGATAATTACAGAGGTAAGGCATAGGTTTAATGTAGTTTTAGAGCCAGAGATAAAGATATGGCATTGAGAACATCTGAAGCACCAGAAAGATTTGGTAGGATAGGTGTTTTAATGGGAGGTTCATCTACTGAAAGAGATATCTCTTTGAAGTCGGGTAAGGCTGTATATGAGGCATTAGTTAGATTAGGTTTGGATGTGGTAGCGATTGATGTGAGAACAGAGGATGTGGAAGAGAATATCAGATTGATAAAATCAAAAAATATAGATTGCGCATTCTTGGCTCTGCATGGACGTTTTGGTGAAGATGGGCAGATGCAGGAGATACTTGATGCGTTAGGTCTGCCTTATACCGGCTCGGGAGTATTGGCGAGCAGGTTAGCTATGGATAAGATTGCTTCTCGCAAAATCTTAGAAGTCTATGGCCTGCCAGTACCGCGCTATAAAGAGATACACAGATGCTCTTTTACCCCAGAATATAGAATTTTGCCTAATCTAAGATTGCCCTTGGTAGTGAAACCTGCTACCCATGGTTCAAGCATCGGTATATCCTTTGTGGATAATATGGAAGGCCTCCCAGAGGCATTAGAGATGGCCTTTAGATTTGATGAGCGGGTTATTGTGGAAGAATACATCAAGGGTAAAGAATTAACCGCAGGCATATTAGATAACGAGGTCTTGCCTATTATAGAGATAGTTCCTAAGAGAAGATTCTTTGATTACAAGGCGAAATATCAATCAGGCATAACAGATTATATCGTGCCAGCCCGACTTCCAGAAGAGGTTACCAAGAAGGTAAAGGATATCGCCTTGAGAGTGCATAAGCTTTTGGGTTGTTTTGGTTGTTCAAGGATTGATATGATCTTGGCTCCTGATAATACCCCTTTTGTCTTGGAGCTTAATTCTATACCAGGTCTTACTCCTGTTAGTCTTCTGCCCAAGGCAGCCAAAACTGTTGGGATAGAATTTGAGCAGTTATGCCTGAAACTTATTGAGTTAGCATACAAGAGGGCACAGGGCTAAAAAATTTAATTGTATAGCGATTCATCTATGAAACGTCAACTTTTGTATCTTCTGGTTCAGTTAACAATTTTTGCTATAGTTTCTTCTGCGTTGTTTTTTTTAACATCGGAAGTACTTAAGTCAGAGTACTTCAAGATAAAGAGTGTCCTTAGTAAACAGGATGAAATCGATCTTTCCTACTTAAAAGGTCGTAATATATTTGATATTGACTTAGAAAGAGAATCACAGTATCTTATACATCTATACCCGAAATATAAAAAAGTAAAACTGATTAGGATTCTCCCGAGCTATCTTTTTGTAGATTTTGTAAGAAGAAATCCTATCGCCTACGTTAAACTTAACCGCTATATGTGTGTGGATGAGGATGGTTTTTTCTTTGAGATGCCCGATAACGCACAGGATATAGATATACCCGTAATTTCAGGATTAGAAAGAAGGATCTCCAGGTCAGAGCCAGACAGGAGATACGATGTTAAAGAGTTAATGGCTGGTTTAGATATTATAAGAGAGATAAAAAAGAATGCCTCCTTAAAGGAATACAAACTAAAAAAAGTCAACGTTGATAATTTAAATAATCTATCGTTTTTTTTGGTTTTACCTTTGCCTTCTCCTAAGAGAGACACTCAACCTGAAGTAATGGAATTTGAGGTGAAGATAGGTTATGAAGCTGTTAAGGATAAAATAAGTATTTTGGCTAACATCTTGACTCAGATTAAGGACGAGTTGCCCAGTATCAGATACATTGACCTTAGATTCAAAGATCCTACGGTAAAATTTAAAAATCCAAAAGATAAAACTTAAATCTACAGGCATTTTCTATGTGGGATGATTATATCTGTGCCTTAGACTTAGGTTCATCCAAGATCTCCGTGGTTCTTGCACAAATCAGGAAGGGCCGCATTCATAATTTATTTTTTGAAACTGTTCCTTCAAAGGCCGTAAAAAGAGGTATTATCGTAAACCCTTTAGAATTGAGTATCTCTATAGATGGGTTATTAAAGATACTGAAGGATAAGTCCAGGATAAATTTTAAATCCATACATATGAGTATTTCAGGAGAGTCTATAACTGCTAAACATAGCCAAGCAGTTATACCTTTGGCAGAAAGGGCCAATAAACTCATCACCTCTTCTGATATAGAAAAAGTAATAGAGCAGGCGCGTATATTAGGTTGTGGTTTGGAAGAGGAGATAATCCATCAGATACCTTATAGGTTTGCCATAGATTCAGTAGATAACATTCTAAACCCTTTAGGTTTATACAGTCACAGATTAGAGCTAGATTTATACTTAGTTTGTGTTAGGTCTTCTTTTATACAGAACTTCACGCGTATAGTCAATCAGATAGGGTATGAGATAGAGGACCTGTTTTTTTCTGGAATTGCCACCAGCGCTACTATTTTGAATAAAGATGATGCTCAAGGTGCAAATCTAGTTTGCGATATAGGAGCTGATACAACAGAAGTCATTTTATTTAAGGAGGGCTTAGCAAGAGATATAGAGATATTACCTTTGGGAGGAGAGGATTTGACCCAAGCTGTTGCAGAGGAGTTGAAGATATCCAGTGAGCTTGCAGAAGAGATAAAGATAAACCATGCTAACATAGGGGAGCAGGATTTAATGAAGGAAGACAAAGAGATATTATTGAAAAAGGGTGATGTCTATAAGCCAATAAAACAGAAATGGATTTCTCAGATAGTAACCGCTAAGGCAGAGGAGATTTTTAAGGATATAAAAGACGAAGTAGAAAAGATTACCGCCTCTTGCCCTATAGATAATTTTACTATTGTTGGTCGTACAGCGTTACTAGAGGGTTTTTTAGAAGGCCTAGAAAACCATTTAGGGATTCCGGTGAGATTAGGCCGCATTGTCAATCCTCGGATCGGTCATCTGAGCAGTAGATATGAGACGTTATCTGGACAAAGATACCTGACATACATTACTCCTTTGGGGATAATATGTGAGGTGTTAGACCGGAGAGAAAAATCTCCCTTCTATTTACCCCAACCCCCCAAAAATTTTATCTGTAAAGTGATAGATAAGATTAAAGAAGTGTATCAGGAGTACTTTTAATCTATAGATATGTAATATTGCCATTTTTGTGCGTCAGGATAATAAAATTAAAATATAGCTTAGACCTTCTCTCAGATCTGGTACCTGATTTGGTTTTTTAAGACATATCTGGCACCGGTGTGGAGAGTATTTTGCATTCGGGGGCTTAGAGTTAAATAGAATCTGAGCCCTGCCTGAGTTGTTTTTCAGCATCAACAATATCGCGGTTCATCGTTTGGATAGTTTCTCGTAGTTTTTGTTTTAAAGTCTTTGAGATTACCTCCGCCTCAAAGATCTCCCTTAAGATCTGTATCCCCATTCTGAAATAGCGTACTACTTCGCCTTCATCTGTATCCGTAAACTGCAGGATTTTATCAAATCTAGTTCCTCTTAGCCAGGCTTCTACAGTTGAACTTAGATGGAAATAGGGCTGTTTGCTGAAAGGATAGATTCTGTATTTGCGTTCCCTCCGTTTTATCTCTTCATATAACTCTTCGCATAGAGTCTTTATCCTGCGGGCATTTTTGGAGATATTTAACATCCGTTGGTTTTTGCGTGGTTCAAAAACTACTGCCACAGCTAGGACTGCCAAACCAAATTCATCTAACTGTTCAAGGATACCTTGGCTATAAAATTCAGAAAGTAACAGTTCGTAGCCATAAATGCCTTTGGCGAATCTTCCTTTTGCTGTCAATGTTCCATTTTCTATATAATTGAGCTCTTTGAGTAGTTTTATTTTTGCCTCTAAGAGTCTTATGGCTTCCTTTCGATTCTGTGGATTGGATTGGAAGTAATGTAAACTGAGAGGATAAATCTTAGTGAGCTCTTCTTTGTGCCTTTCGTATAGATTTAACACTGTGCCATAAGAGCTATTGAACTGACTCTTTACCTCTTCGGGTTTTCCATAGATGATGCGTTTTATTTCTTCCAAGTGTATCCTTTTTGGATTTATCCGGCACCAGACAAAACCTTCCTTATCCAAACCGCGCCTTCCTGCTCGACCCGCCATCTGATAAAAATCGCGCGTCTTTAGGATACCTATGTAGCGGCCATAAAATTTTTTTAGGTCATCAAATATCACTGAGCGGGAAGGCATATTTATTCCTAAAGCAAAGGTTTCAGTAGTAAAAATTACTTTAAGGAGTCTACTGGTAAAGAGCCTTTCTATAACCTCTTTTAGGGTAGGAAGTATTCCTGCGTGGTGATAACCAATTCCACGCTGGATCAGAGGATACATCTCCTGAGCGGTCTTTTGGTGTTTTAGCTCAAAACGTTCACAGAGTTCATTGTAGAGTTTAGTTATCTGCTCTTTTTCCTGGGGATTGAGGAAGTTGTAACTGTACAATTCAAAGGCCAAATCCTCAGCACGCTTTCTACCAAAG
>JAMWDE010000047.1 GCA_023818905.1 Candidatus Omnitrophota bacterium
CAGTTAGCTAAATACATAAAAGAGAAACTTATAAATTTAGGCTACAGTTATGATGTAAATATCTGTCGTTTGAGTGGGCCCGGAAATATTTGGGCAATTAGAATTTATGCTATTAGTAAGTCCATTGTTTTTAGTCTAAAAGATAACTTTATAAGTGATTCGAGTCAAATTTTGGTGCTTTTTAATGAAGGTGGTGAATTCGGTGTAGATCGATCTCTAATCGAAACAGCAGAAGGTGCAATGAGAGTGAATGTGGGAGAACGTATTGATACAACTATAGATATGATTCAATTACAAACTAAAAATGAAGATGGTGCTAGATTAGCGATAGAGGCATTAGTAGCTTCTACAATAAAGGGCATACTATTAGAAGGTAAAGAATTTAATTGGGAGAAACTTGCAAATGAACTGAATGAAACCAATGCATTTAATCCTGCCCAGGTTATAGAAATTATAGCACTAATTAAAGAATTAGTTAAAAAAGGGTCATCGCCTCTTAAAAATCAAGGAGATATTGAGAACATAAACATAGTAGCTATTACTGGAATAGCCGGTGATATAGGTTCTGGTCTAGCAAAGATAGCTCAAAATAGAGGTTTACGTATAAAGGGTTTGGTCAGAGAGGAATCTCTATCAAAGGCATACGTACGAGTGGGAAGACCTTCCAATGAAATTGAATATTATACAGGAGATTTATTGTCCAAGAGTTTAATAAAAGAAATGGTTCATGAAGTCGGTGCCTTTTACCACTTTGGAGCAATGGTGGGTCAGGAATTTACGCCGGAGCAAGCGGCAATGGTCTTGGCAGTAAACGGATTTGGAACAGGACTAGTTACAAAAGTTATAAAAGACTTGAATAAGAATATTAGGTTTATTTATGCCTCGAGCCAGAGAGTTTATAGTGTCGAGAATAATAGAGACGTGGTAGATTTTATCCAAATGGCTTATAATGTTTTTAATCAAAGATTAAGTGATATTGACACTTTTTCGAATGACAAATGCAGAAGTCAAATATTAAAGATCAGCCAAGAATTATTACCGAAGTTACCACAAGGTGTAAATATATACGATATTTCGAAGCTTCTCGGAGAGAAATTTGCTAGAGATCTCTTAAACACAACTATAGCGCGTATTAGCAACGCATATGGACCAGAGTATGTAGGGAACCGATTGATACGTAGAATTATAACTAGTAGAATGAGTGGAATAGATATTGAAGTCGCAAATGAAACTAGGGATTATATCTACTCTAGCGATTTGAATGAAATATTATTTAAACTTGGCTTAAAAGACGGCTTGCCTCATATCGTAGATATTGCTAGTGGCGTACAGATATCTATGGTAGAAGTTATCAATGCCGTATTAAAGTTTACTCCAGATTATTCCAGCAATATTATCTTAAAAGGTCCGATTTCTTTTACTTTTGAGCAGAATGCCGCTATTGCTAAGGAGTTGTTAAATAGGGATTTTATAGATATTGAGACAGGACTGAGGAACTTAATTGATGAATATAGGCGCATGGAAAACCATCTCAGGCCCACTGATGAGCCTTATATTATGGTTTTTGATATAGGAGGAACGTCTATACGTGCTGGAATATTTACTTCTGAGAAAAGGATAATAGATTTTCTAAAGATAGATTCCCCAAATTTAAATAGATTAAAGGGTAACCTTTCTGATATGCAATCAGAATTGGTTAGTAGAATATCAGACATCGTTGAAGAATTAAGATCTAGACATCACAATCGATCTTTGAATACAATAGGTATTGCCTTTGCTGGCCCTGTAAACAGTGAAGGGCTTATTACAGGTGCAGCAACTTTATGGGGAAAGAAAGGAGAGGACATCCGTTATGATTTGGCCGTAGCAATAAAGCAGAAGGTCTCAAATATAGATAATGCGTATATATTAAATGATAACAGTGCCGCAGCTTTAAGATATGCCCATGAACTAGATATTGAGAAACTATGTGTTATCACCATTGGGTCGGGTATCAGTAATAAGATATACGATAAAAATCATGGTGGTATACTAATGGATGAGGCTGGACTTACAGGTGAAATTGGTCATATGAGAATAGATTTTTCACCCAATGCACCTATTTGTGATTGTGGTAAGAGAGGGCTTTTGGGCGCATTAGCTAGCGGAAGAGCTGCGGAAAGAATAGCCAGAAAAATGTCTTTGGATGGGCGAGATAGAGAGATAAAAGTAATCGAGCAAATAGTTGCTTATTATAACCGGATGAATTTAGGTAAAATTAAAGTCTCTCATCTTATATTTGGCCAGTTCTCTATTAATGCGGATGAAGAATATAATGTAAAAGAAATTCCTTTAAGATCCTCCTCATCCATCTTTACCTATCCCGCTCAGATTAAACCCCTCTGGTGGTTTGAAAAGAACTGGCAGAGTGAGGTATTGTTGCTAACGGTCTGCGAGATAAAGGGTGAATTAAAAATGACCGATATCAAACAACAGATAGAGAATCTTTTAGGTCAACTTGAAAAAGACCGCCCGCGCAAAGGTGCCTGGCTGGATATCAACTCAAGCTTTAAGAAGGCCTTAGAGAAGGTAGATTTATTCAGAGATGGTATGGAGATTGAGCTCATTCTTTTCTCCTGTAGGCGTCCCAAAGAGGTAGGTTTTGTAAGGGAAGGAATCATCTATCTAAACCTTGCCATGCTCAGGGCTCCTCCCTCAGATTCTGACGAGACTAGAGAAGACCGTCAGCACTTCTTGGATGAGGTAGTAGAGCACGAGGTCAGGCACTTTGTAGAAGGCAGACAAGATGAGTATGAGGTAGAAAAGGCCTGCCTTGAAAGCCTGTTTGATAACCCAGCACGATTACAAGGTGTGCTTAACTCACTCACTGATAAAGCCCGAAGATTCGAGGCCCGCAAGTGGTTGCAGCTCTCGGTAAGACTTAAAGAATTCCAAGACTATGGTAAATCCAAAGAAGAAACCTTCACCGCCTTAGAAAAGCCCCTTTCCGTATTATCCGGAAGAATCCAGCAGATAAAAGACTTTGAGAAATTTATCCCTGAAGAGATATCACGGCTCACTTTACCCTACAGCCGCTATCTCTACCCACTCTTAAAGCTCTACAGTACCCTAAAGAAAAAAGGTTCTGACGCAGAGCGCCTAAAGAGGATAGATGGTTTAATTAATGCCTTTGTCGACAAGATTAACCTCTATACAAAGGCAGGGCCTCAGGAATTAGAGCTTGCTACGGATATACTCTTACTGGATGACTTCCTAAGACAGAATCGCGCCGAGCATTATCTTGAGCGAGCAAAGTTTTACTTAAGAGAAGGCTTCTACATTCCTCAGTTCCTCTTTGCGGGTGCTGCCACCCGTTTTGGCGGTCCGCTTTATCCAGTAAACTTGTGGCTGGAAGCTGAAAGATTAGCTCAAGAATTAGAAACATCTGGAAAAGAAGAAGAAAAACAAAAAGCCAGCCAACTGCGCCAGAAGATAAATAGAGCCCAATCCAGACTACCTCTTTGGATGGGTCCAAGACAGCTAATTGCCTACAACTTAAAGATAAGGGAGCTAGTAGGAAAAGATGCCTTAAAGAAACAGCTTATTATTATCCATGTAAATGAGGAAAAAGAACAACAGATTTTAAATGACATTTTCATTAACAACTTCTACGGTTTTAAAAGAGAAAACGTAATCTTTATCACCCAAGAGACCTTTGGCGGTTATACCGTAGATAAAAATGGTGAGCTGTTATTTACTGCCCATAGCGACCTGCTTCCCTTCGGTCATGGCTACAATATCCAGCAGCTAAAGCAACCCTACCTTGCCTACATTCTTGATGAGTACGGTCAGAAAATAACAATAATAGAGGATGTTATTTCTTATCTAAGGGAAGAATTTAACAGAAGAAAACAAGAGCTTCGTCTTGACCTAAAACCCATCCTCTCCAGTCACCGCATCAATGATTTAACCAAGTTCACTGCCAAGGTAAGAGAAGATATAGATAATCCTAAAGTCTTTACTACTGAGGTAATTGACATAAAGAAATTTGCCTATGGTCTATATCTCATAGAAGAAGGCAAAAACAACATGGTTATCGAGCTCTTAGAAAACCCCAAAAATCAAAAAGGCGGTAACCTGCTTTATGATAAGGTAAGAAGAAAGATGTTTCTCATTGAGACCTCCAACACCAAAGGCTCACCAGAACTCACTGCTATCTTAGAACTGGGTGAAAAGGTTCCCTACAATGCCTTTAGAATCTTCTATGATTTAGAAGAACTGCCTAAGATACTGGAAAAAGGACTTCCCTACAACTTACGTTTTAATAAAGGAGGATATCTGTACTTAGAGGCAGTTACAGGAGATATCACTCAGCTGGATGAAGCAAAAGCAGTTGGCTTCAAGAAAAAAGGAGAAATCATCCATGACTGCAAGGAACCCAAAAACCTGCCTGAGGCAGTAGATTTTATCAGCCAGCAGGATAGCTGGTTAGTAGATAAGATTATCAACGACCCTTGGCTAAAGGAGATAGTAGAGAGGGTATTTGAAAGGAGTAAGGAAGTTACTAGCAGTCCTTTAACAGCTGCTGACTACGTTGTTTTTATTCCAGAGGAACTAAAAGATTTTGTTCAGATTAATTTAGGCAAAGTTAAAATTATTGGTAAGAATATATTTGAAATTGAGAAGACCCCTGAGTTTATTCAGCTACAGGGCGTATATCAAGATAGATTAAAAGAAATCCTCGGATTAATTTCACATTATATTACCGGCCCTCCTGTAGAAGTAAATGTGCTTATTGAGCCAGTGCAAATCGGCCTACCTTCTATGTGGTTTAACAAAGATACTAATACCCTCCATATTCAAGCCATTCTCCTTACTAATATGGTTGATAATTATTATCTAAGATTGATAACTTATATTGCTAGCTCCCATATCCAGAATCCTTTAATATCTGAACAAGACCTTCAGATTTATACTATTGTATTTCTCCTTGAGAATTTAGACTTCTTGAAGCATATCCGTTCCTTCTTAACTGCCACAAAAGTAATAGAGTTAAAAGAAAAGACTTTAGCCAGTCAACTCTTTGGACAAATCGTTGTCTATAGCAACATTTATGAAAGGGAAAAATTATTTGAAGGGCTTAATTTATCTTTAAGACGGCTGAGGCAATACAGATTAGCGATAGATGTATTGTTGCACGATTCTGTGTTTAGCCATGAAGACAAAGAATTAGTTATAAGGTATCTTGTCTTTGGTAAGGCTTCAGTATTCAGTTTCTGGGAAACCTTAGAAAAACGGGAAAAAGAGGAACTTTTAGAACAGATGAGAACGATAGATTTGCAGGAGATAGAAAGATTATACTTTACTTTTATTCTCCAAGGAATAGAAGACGCAAAGATTATAGTTACTAAAGATAATCTTGATATACCTGAATGTGCAGATTTAACCTTGGGTGATACAGAAGAAAATTTAAAAGCAGGAGAAATTGGTGAGGGGGCTTTTAAGAGGGGAGAGGTTGCAATATTAGAATTAGCTGGTGGCAGTGGTGCACGTTTAGGTTTCAGGAAACCTAAAGGAACTTTTAAGGCGAGTCAAGTAATGAATAAATCTCTATTCAGGATGCGCGCAGAAAAGATTCGAGCACTTGCTGATTACTATGCTAGGTCCATTCCTTTGATTATTATGACCTCAGAGGTTACCCATAAGGGCACTGTGCGATTCTTTGAAAAACATATTGTGAAAGATAAAGATGGTAACGAATACTATTTCAATCAGATACCTGTAGACTGGGTAAAATTTATTCGCCAGAGAAATATGCCTCAAGTTACAAAAGATGGAGAATTTATCTTAGGAGGAACTGAGGCAGAGGCAGAGACGCGGCAGGAGGCAGAGAGAAAAGCAAGGTATCACATTGCCGTAGGCGGTTTTGGACACGGTGATGCTAGAGATTGGGTGTTACGGAATCCAGAAATACGAAGTTGGTTAAAGAGTTTTGGCGTTAGATATGTGATGATGGTAAACGTAGATAATGCATATATTCCTACACCCCCGGTTTTGGGTTACCATATTCTATCAGAAAAACGTATTAAGCCGGGCATGGAGCACTTAAGTATGTTGGTGGTAGAAAAAGTGAATCCGAGGGAAGATGTGGGTATGGCAGTAATGCTAAATGGCGAAGATAGTTTAATTGAATATACTCAGGTCCCTCGTGAGCTTACCTATCTTAAATATGTGTATATCCTTGACCATGAAAAATTAATTTTCTTAAAATTAGAAGGCGCAAGGCCAACTGAATTTAATTATTATATCTTAAGATTGGATGAATATCTTGATAAATATGCTCGAAGGATAACCGAGCCAAAAGCGTATGAGGTATGGGTAACAGAACATCTTATTAGCGTAGATGAGTTGCCTAATGGCTTTACATATCAATTCTTAGGTAGAGATTATGATAAGGATACATTAGCACGCTGGGCAAAATTATGGTTGCGCCTTGGTAATACTAACACTATTATCTGGAGCTTAAGTTCTTTTGAAGATGAAAAATACCCACTTAAAAATCTGCCTGTGGTAGTGGCGAAGGATAAAGCTTTGGATGGTTGTCATCCTGAAACCTTAATTTGTTATACTAAGGCAGATGGGATACTTAAAGCTCATAAGTTTGAGATATTTGCTTTCCATGGTTTCTTGGTAGGTATAATGAGAGGAGCGCGGGTACTGGTAGATA
>JAMWDE010000048.1 GCA_023818905.1 Candidatus Omnitrophota bacterium
AAGCCAAAACTGGGCGTTCGCTGGGTCGCTCACTTCCATCTAACTAATTTTATTGCGGGTTTGGCTTGGTTTTGTCCCGCCACAAAACTTTAGCGGGGCGGCATACCCAGCCTCTCCACGCGCAGTGCTTCAAAAGAAAGAACAAAAATAAAATTGCGTCATAGAGAAAATAAAGTTAATTTTATCACAGATTAAAGACATTGGAAACCAGAAAATATTTCCTTGTGAAAATATTTCCTATTCTTCCACGACTTTAATAACAAAACCTGCGCTATGTGCGGTCATGTCTGGTGCATACATTGACTGTAAAGTAGCAGGGCCAATACGGTATATTCCGGGTTTAGTAGGTTTCAATCTGTAACGCAAGATATACTCACCATGCGGAAGCCAACTGATGAAGAAATTAGTCAAAGAATCCCGTGGCTCCTCATAAAACCAAAGGGGATCGTATTTCCAACCACTTAAAAGCGTCTCAGCTTCAAACCCAGCTGCTTTAAGGTCCTTAAGATGCATATATTCAAATTGGCTTCTTGTATTAATCTTAAGTTGTACTTCTATCTGATCGCCAACCGAAACTTCTTCACCGGATTTTATGGGTTTTAGATGATAGGTATCACCTTCCTTTACTCTTCGATAAAATTTACGTTCTAATTCCAGCATACCGGGGCTTGAGGCCTCAGGGATTTGGTTTGTAGAATATGTCCATGTCATGCTGGCAAAAGCAAGACCTGGACCTTCTTTTTCAATCACAGCTTTAGACATTTGTGGAGTAATCTCAAAACCCTTTTCCTGCCAGCGTAATGGTTCATCCAACCAATCATCTGCTTTTACAACTTCAGAGTATGTCTTTGTTCCCCATTTTACTCTGAACGTCTCATCACTGACTAAAGCACCTTTTTTGTTCAGATAATCAAGGAGGGCATAAATAGCTGCCACTGAGGCCTTGGTAGATTTCCAGACTGTTCCCTTACGGCTAAAAAGAAGCCATTGAACCATTCCTCGAATGCGTTTATCTTCAGGGCGCAACGCCTGTAAGGCACGCAAGAAAAAGGCATGTTTTTCAACGCTATCAGAATACCACACCCAAGAATATTTCTCGGGTGTCCAGTAAACACCAGCAATTGGATCCTCCCTAAATCCATCCATTGCCATATCCAATAAACTTTCAGCTTTCTTTTTATCTCCTAAGTGAAGATAGGTAAAGCTAAGATAAGCCTTGCCCAATGGTGTCATCGCATGGATATACCGTTCCAAAAATAATACCCAAGACTTAGCTGCCTCATAGCCTTTTTTAACTTGAGGAAATTCTTTTGGTGGATAGGAAGTTAAAACATATGCGGCATAAGAAACCAGCGAGAGTTCTCTCTCCTCTGCTTTTAATCTCAAAGGAATCTCTTTATTAACATATTCTAATGCTTTCTCGATTATATCCTTGGGCACCTCAACTCCATAACGCCTTGCTTCGGCTAATCCTGCAAGTACATAAAGAGTCATATAGGGATCAGGTTTTCCTCCTGGCCACCAGGGAAAGGCACCATTGGCAAGCTGAGCTGCTTTTAGCTTATTAAAGTTTATTTCTTTTTGTGCCTCAACTATCTTTGGATCAAGCAGATCAATTATTGGCCAAGGGGTAGGACGCCCTTCTGATTGCCAAACCCAAGGTGTCTCCATTAAAGTCGTCAGTCGTCTAGGATCATCTTTTTCCCAAGGTGGAGTGGGAGTTTTACGCTCAGGAATTTTACTCACTGCTTTCTGGATAGCCGGATATTTTTTGTAGACCTCGTTGATAATGCTTAAGGGCACATATTTATTCAATATTTGCTCAACACATTCATAAGGATACTCAACAAGGAAGGGTATTGTATTCAATATACTTAAAGCAAGTTGCGGCTCAATTTGAAGCACCATTGACTCGTTAATTCTGGCGGGATCATCTTTTAGAGAAATCTCTAACTCTTTTGATTCGCTTCCTGATAAGGCAACAAATGTAGATTCAATAAGCCGTTGTCTTGAGGGAAGAATGGGCAGTTGTCTTTCCTCAGCATCAGAGAGTTTATCGGTTACTGCTGCTACCCTAACCTTATAATTACTTACACCTTCGGGTATTTCGATCATCCAGTTAAAGGTGCTCAAGCTATAAGGTTCTATTTTAAAACTCTTTTTGTTGTCTTTGAGTTTTAAATTTTGATTAATATTTTTTTCGTTTTCAGTTATATCAATGAATAATTCTCCTTCAAGAAGCTGGTCTGATTCATTATGCACAATGGCGGTTACTGTGCCTTTGTCTTTTTCTCGGAAGAATCGTGGTAAGTCTAGCCGTACCATAAGGTCTTTTTTGGTAACCGCCTCTTCAGTTAAAGTGCCTTCTTTTACATCCTTAGTAAAGGCAAATAGCTTTATCCTCCAACTTGTTAGTTGCTCAGGAGCAATAAAGGAGAATGCACCTGTTCCATCTTTTTTTGTAACAATATGTGGCTTAAAAAAGGCGGTATCAGCAAATTCCTTTCTTGTCTCTATTTTTTTAGCTACCTCTGCGTATTCTAATTCGGCTCTAGCCTTTCCTGCTTCCATGGGAGCAGGAACAGCTTCAAACAAAAACTTTCCTTCGGTAATAGGTAAATTTGCTGCATTTTGCTCCCGCAAAGCATAGGTCCAAGAAAGCGGTGTAGTTCTTAAAGTATAAAGGCTATCCAACCAAGGATGTTGAGATTCTCTGTAATATTCAAGGGAGCGGTCATACATCAGAGCAAGGACTTCAGATTGTACAGGCTGATCTTCGGCATCATTAATCTTTACTCCCCAGCTAACTTCTTCTCCGGGCTTTAATTCTTTATTAAAAGGTGTAAGAGCAACCTTTAGTCTCTTCTCTTTCCAAGGAACTGAGATTGTTGCCTGCCCAAAGAGAACATCAAATTCTTTTACTCCAAACCAGCGTAAACTAAAACCACCTTTCATTTCTTTGGTTATAGGAATCTCAATCAATCTAACTCTTTGATTACCATCAATGAGTTGATGGCTTAAGAGATGCTCTCCTATCCAAAGCTCAACATGGTAAACTCCAGAACCCAATCCTGAGCCAATAACAAATCTGGCTACATCTCCTATTTTGTATTCATCATATTCAACCAATGTAACCGAAGCAGCATTTACTGGAACTGCTTCTTTTAAATTTTTTGCCACGACAAAGATTTTACTCTGCTTAACTTCTTTTCCCCACTTATCTTGAGATTTCAGAATAATTCTATACGCACCTTGAGATAGAGATGGGATTTTTATTGTGCCTTTGCCTTCTTTATCGTGCTCAACTTTACCATTGGCTACCAATTTATCATTTGGAACATCCTTTAATTGAACGTCTAATGGTGGTATCCCGTCCCAATATCTTCTGTAATCGTCTCCTAACTTTTTAGTAGGAGTATCAGCTAAAGTAAAAACTTCATAACTACCTATCCCTGGTGCCGGAGTATCATTGATGGTTAGACATTTCGAATCAATCTCGATTTCCTCTTTTTCTAAGTAGAATCCCTTTTTCGGCTCAATGACAAGATAAATGGAATTTTTTCCGGCTTTATAAGTCTGTTGTGCCTGGATAATTCTTCCACCAGAATCTCTGGCTTCAACCTCAATTAAAAATTGGCTAATCTCAGGGATATTTCCTCCATAGGTTTGAGAAGGAATAGGAGTAAAAGGAATAGCAAAATTACCTTGGCTATCGGTCTTGAGCTCACCAGTAGCAATCTCTTGGGCATACTCAGAGTATTCTCTAAACCAATAACGATAATAGAAAGGAATATATCTCTGCCGTTTAATGCGATATTTAATTGGTGCATCAGGGACTGGTCCTCCAAAATAATATGTAACCTTTCCTTCAATCTTTACTTGCTCATTATACTTCCAGGCTTCAACAGGAGGTTTTAGGACAATCTCAAATTCTGGTCTTTTATATTCTTCCACAGAAAAATAAATACTTGAGCTATTTTCAAAAAGACCATCTTTACATCGAGCACTTAATCTGTATTCACCAAGTAATCTTCCTTTAGGTATCTCAAAATTTATATCTGCACTACCAAATTCATTGAGTGAAACATCTTCAGTAAAAAACTTCTTATCATTTGGGTCATAAGCAGAGAAAATTACAGATTGCTTATCGCCTAAAGTCCTAAACCCCTCAGACGTTCTCCGGACTATAACTACCTTTGCTTGCACCTTATCTTGCGGTCTGTATATCGGTCTATCTGTTTCGATAAAGAGCTCTATTGGATTAGGAGAGGAGTAATAAAAGGATAGATCGTATTCCCAATAGGAAAAGGAATTTTTTGACTTAGCAAGAGAACCCACATAATAATAGTTATAGGCACCGGGAGAAACACTAACTGGTAAGGATAAAGAAGTAAATCCCTCTTTATCGGTCTTAAGATTAAAATAATAATCTCTCTTTGAAAATTGAGAGAAATATGTCCAGACATCTAAGTCTAAGTCTACATTTCCTATAGGTTTTCCTGTTTTGGCATTTAAAGTATAGAAATGAAAACCTTCATCACTAATTTTGTTAAAACCTTTGCCCTCGATAAAATCATAATAAGCATCTTGTGTCTTGGTAGTAAATCCGGCTGTGCCAATAAGAACAAAATCAGTAACATTGAGAAAACAAGCTGAAAGAAGGGAACTGCCTACTTTAAATGAATCATCTGCACAGGCTAAAACTAAATAAATTCCTGTCTCTAATTCTGGTGGACTTACTTTCTGGGTAATCGATGCATAATCACCAATATCACCAGTTTTGATATGCCATTCTTTATAAGGAGTCTTTTCTGACAAATATGATTTAAGCCAGGAATTTGCCCCATACCAATTGAGGTTAAATATATTAGACCAGCGTTCAAATCGCTCATAAGCACTACCGTATTCTTTCGCCCGGAAACTAATAAATTCGTCTTTAAGCTCTTCAGGGGTTACCTGGTAAATACGGAAATAGACTTTTTTAAGATTCTTTGTTGTGATAGTAAAGGCATCATTAGCAGGGGGCATAACCGTTTTTGCTTTAAGACTAAGTTGAGGTATCTGGATCTTTAAACGTAGAGCCTCAGCATAACGACTTCCATGAGTACCCGGAAAATCCCTTTCTATTTTCTCACATAATCTTACCGCCTCAGCTAACTTGTTAGCATCCTTCAATATTACCACAGTCTCATAGCCTGCTTCTGCTTTAGCTTCGCTTGTTTTAAATTTTTCCATCCATTTAAGAAGAATATTCTTAGCGCGTTCTTTATATTCCTGCAAATCTTTATCCTCAGATAAAGTTTTATCTTCAGTTAAATCTCTTAAATCAAATACATTGGTATATTTCAAAGGAAGCAAAAGTCGTTTTATCTTCCACCGCTCAGCTGCTTCAAAGCGGCCTTTTTGGCTAAATCTACTTGCTTCTTCCATTAGTTCTGCTGCGATTAGTGCCGGCGAATCATCTAAATTAACGGGGCGATTAAATTCTTCAATCAACAGTAAGTCTGCCTTAGGCTTAACAGCCCCCTCACTTAAACTTGGAGCCTCTACACCTAACAGAAAATTAGTCCAGTTTAAAATCAAATAATCAAAAAGTGTAGGATACATGCCAAAATCAATATCTTTAATCTCAAGAAAATATCTTTCCTGTTTTATATCCATCTTTGCAAGTTCATTTCGCAATTCCCAAAGCTCTTTGTAAGCTTTTCTAATCTCATCTTTTATCTCATCAGGGGTCAGGTGAAAAACATCCTTGCCTTCTTCCTCATCTATAACATCCTGCCTCTGTATAGATGAATACCGCATCAAAAAATTCCTAAGTATCTCTGCTTTAAGAATGAGGATACGGGCATGGTGGGGCATTTGTTGAGGGACAGGCGTAGAAATTAATTTTTCTGCTGCTTCTCCATAACGGAAAAGATGGGCCAAAGATTCGCAGACTCTAAAAAATGCCTTCCAGCGCATTTCAGTATCAGTAGTCTCTCTGAATATCACTTCATACTCCTTTAATGCTTCCTGGAATGTTCCTTTATCAAATAGTTCATCGGCCTTCTTGATGTCAGAAGATAAACAAATCCCGCTAAGAAAGATGGTTAAAAACAATCCCGGAATGACATATTTCCAAATCTTCTTCATGATGGCTACCTCCGCCTTTATTTTCTTCACCATCTCTCTATCAACCGTATCTGGCATTTTAATGTTAATTCTGCCTATTCTCTTATTAATTCATCCAAAGAAATCCCTAAAGCCTTTGCAATGCCTGCCATAGTCTGAATTGTCGGATGTTTTGATTCTCCTGACTCGATTTTAACAACCGTTATAAACGAAACATTTGCCAAGCGTGCTAACTTTTCTTGGGACAAACCCTTTTTTCTTCTTAGTTCTCTTATTCTTTTAGCAAACATTTTCTTGACATTAAGAAAATAACTTATATAATCTTATATATAGATACTTATTAAAGAGGTCTCATTTATAACTATCCATAGTTTAATACAAAATAGCAAATTTTTAAATAAGAATTTCTCTATGACGCAATTTTATTTTTGTTCTTTCTTTTGAAGCACTGCGCGTGAGAGGTTGGGTATGCCGCACCGCTAAAGTTTTGTGGCGGGACAAAACCAAGCCAAACCCGCAATAAAATTAGTTAGATGGAAGTGAGCGACCCAGC
>JAMWDE010000049.1:0-1852 GCA_023818905.1 Candidatus Omnitrophota bacterium
AAAAGAGGATATCGTACCATCAGGTTTTAGAAAATTCCTTTATCAGTTAGGGGTAATTTTTGGTTTTCATCCTAAGTCGAAAGAATGGAAAAGGATGAATTTTTATTTGAATAACTCTTACCAAAATCAAACAGACACCTATACATCCAGTTCACCTATGAATTTGAAATCTTTGAGTATCATCACCCGCTGGAATGGCCAGTTGATGAGTGGCAGAGGAAGCATAACCGACCCCGGAGGGGGAAGCTCTAGTGCAAGCTCACCTATAGATAGAAAAGATATCTATCATTATCTCCTTAGAGGTGGCGCAGAACTTCTTACCCGTATTCCCAGAGACAAAATTGGAAGCCTATTAACATGTAGTAGAAAAATAGTGATTGTAGAAGGAGGAAAGCTTGTTCCAGTAGATGAAACATCTAATTCAATGTATTGGAGCGGTATATTAGATTCCTCTCTAAACACAGTTATTAATACTTTAGGAGTAGATATTCTTTCTTTGATTAAAGAGCTAGTTGATAGGAATGGCGGTAGAAAGCAAGTAGGTATTCTTGAGTGGGGCATAGGTACTGGACGTGCATTATCTGATCTTTACTGGGAACTGCGTAGAAAAGGTTTAGAAGTAAGATTGATAGGTTTTGCTAATATGTGGTGTAGAGAATGGCAGCAACTACCTCCAGGGATTACAGTTATACTCGATGAGGATTTAAAAATATATCTATCTAAGTTAAAAATACCAATAATTTTAGTCTACAGTCATTATGGGTTACATCATTTGGCAGAAGGTGATAACCATAATAAGTATATTAGTCATATTGAAGAGATAGCTCCTTTCTTATCTGAAGGAGGTTGTATAATTCATAATGGCGCTCCCTGCGTAAGCACATCTTTACCTTGTCTATCTAACCAGTTCGTAGTAAAGAGGTTACGTTGGGGTAATAACCAAAATGTTTTACTATCTAGAAGAATAAGACCAGGTGGAAGAGATATTGAAAACCAAACTACAGATTTGATTTATCTGCAGGCAGAGAGTACATCCAGACAAACCTCTAGTTCCGCGATTTTTGGAGAAGATCCATTAAGCACTCTAGGAAGTCAACATATCAGAAGTCGAGATACTACCCTAATTATCTTTGATTTAGATGGGACATTATACAATGAACCCAATTTATCCAGGGCCTATGAAGACGCAAGGTGGAATTTTATATCTGAGAAGTTAGGCATTAACCCTAAAGAGGCAGAGATACGTTTTGAGAATATCCGCAAATCTAATCCATCCCTTACTGCGGGTGAGGTATTACAACAGATGAGATTGAACTTACAAGAGTGGGATGATTATAAAGATTCGTATATAAATCCTGAAATCTACTTAAGACCGGATTTGCGCCTGCAGAAGGTATTAGCCTATCTTTCAGCAAGGTATACTTTAGTTATCTTTACGCATAATAGTTTATCTCAGACTCAAAAGATACTAGAGAGGCTAGGAATTATTAATTATTTTAGAAGAATATTTACTTCTGCTATCTTAGGATTTCGTAAACCTAATCCAGAATCCTTTAAGGCGATAGCAAGGATTATGGATACAAGTCCTAATTTATGTATAAGTATTGGGGATAGAGAGGAGATTGACATTATTCCCGCCAGACAAGCAGGTATGCAGGCGCTATTGGTAAGAGGACCACTTGATATTACCATCGAGGCAATTGATGATATCTTATCTTCTCAAAAAAGAAGAAAGACCGCATTTTCTCTTTCAAAACACAAGAGCAACAACTCTTCCAAACAATAAGATTGGAAAAAGATAGCTTTTTCTTCTTTCTTTTTCTCCTTTTTTTCTTTCAAAAACACAAGAACA
>JAMWDE010000049.1:1862-6655 GCA_023818905.1 Candidatus Omnitrophota bacterium
TCTTCTCAAAAAATAATAAAAAATAATATTTCCGCGGGCAGTCCAATCTTTATTTTGAATAAAGTAGGACATATATTTACGACTGTGCGTCGCAGTCTCAACCTTATCCGCATAAAACTCGGTTTGGAAGGCCCTGCTACTGCAGCCGATGCCAGAAGATTAGTACAAGAGGCATACAGGCTTAAGAGTCCGGCAGATATCTGTGTGGCGGTAATCAAAATCTGGGATCATAATGCCCCGCACACCGTAAAATGGTGGATAGACATTGAAGATATATTAAGACGCAATGTTGGATATACTCAAGAAGAAGATCCCGAAGGATTAACAAGGTATGAACGGCGCAGACTCATCTATCATGCTGAACACAATCCTAATGTTGGATTTAGAAGGTATGTCCACTGCGTACTCCTTACCGATGCTATTGGCGAATATATAGACTGGCGGCTAGAGGAAGAAGAAAGGCAAAAGATTGCAAAGCAGGAGAAGCTGATTGCTACTCGTACTATTCCTTATGGTGCTACTTCAGTATGGAAGTACGGTTATTTTGGAGTTTCTCTCATGAAAATCCGTACGCGTATATCTAATCAACCGCCCCAGACCGAATCAATTGATTCCTATCCTTTATATACGATTGTTGAACCTCAGTGGTTAGTTTCATTGTTGAGAAGATTAGGATTTATTCGAGATTTTATTATGTTTGGTCTATTCCCAATTTTTACAAGAACCATACCGGATGGCGAATTTTGGATGCTCTGGAGTACATCCACCACGTCCACACAAGGTCCGCGCTTGGTAGCAATAAATGGCCAACGACTACCTGAAACTGTAACAGTTAGGTATATGTCTTTTAGTAATATCCTCAAGACGATAGAGATGGCCTTGAATGAAGAAATGGAGGAGTTAGAAAAAAGATTTACACAATACGGCCAGCAGTTCAGGGATGGTGCGGTTGAGCAGATTCAGCGGCGACGCATTATCCGTTTGATTGTAGAATTTCGCCGTAGATACGGCACTGCTTGGATTAAGACGTTAGACGTTATCACTCAGGCAAGCTATCGATTTGCAGCAGAACAATATGAAAGATTTCCATATGATGAAGATTTGGCGAAGAAGTTGGATTTATTGCGCATGCTCTCTGATGTGCTTTCTGTCAGTTCTCCAATAGGGCCCATCCCTTGGATTCCTGGAAGGAAATCAGTGGTATTCACAATTATGGTATCTTCGTCAGTATCATCGTCTGGCTTAGTTGAATTTCATTCTGTAGGAGTTCCTTACATTGGTGATGCACAATTGACAGAAGTTGCCCCCAAACATCAGTTCATTGGTGTTGGTGGAATAAGGTTTACTTTACCTCAGCATTATGTAGATGAAGATAAAATTAGTATTTATAGGACTAATATTACCGGTTGTTCTGCTGCGAAAAAGAACCATTATTTGGTTATTGTTGCAGGTAATAGAGAGTGTTTTACTCTTAGAGTTACATCACATGGAATATATTACTGGGAGAGCGCTCGAAGAGATTGGATAAAAATAGGCAAGAAAAAGATGACGAAACATATGAATTTACTTAATATTCCTAGTTTTTCAAAGTTTAATTCCAAACTCACTGAGACAGAAGAGGATGAAGACAGATTAGAGAATATTATGAGCCGGCTGCGGCAGGGAGGTAGTAGTAGACCTTTACAAAGGTCTCAGATTCTATGTGGCGGTGTTTTAATTGAGTTACCAAAAGATTACCCAAAACTTAAAAAGATAGCAGTATTGAGGTCTCATAGTGGTACTCCTCCTAGAGGGAAATCGTATTATGTAGCCATTTCGGATGAGTCTAATCCTAATAATTTCTTAATCTTTGAGCGCCTTCGCGATGGTGTATATTTGTTAGGCCCAACTCCCCGCAAGGATGAAAAAATAGCATCGCTTCCAGGAAAGTCTAAAGCTGCTGTGTGTTGCAGCATTATTGAAAATCCAAGATTCAAGTTATTTGATGAGGCGATTGAAGGGATTTATGAAGAACGTAGAATTTGGTCTCCAGATGGTAAAACAAGTGCTACCATTTGCTTTGGTAATGCCCATTTTAAATTCAGCGGGAAAGATAGTTTTATAATACGGCGAAGGAAAGGGGGTCACGCAGGATATGGACCCAGAGGAAGATCTAAATATACGCTTGAGGTATTTAGAGACAATCAGGGAAGACGAGGTGAGAAGATTACTGTAATTTCTTGGTATGATAAAAGACCGAATGAATTTACAATAGAGGGAATTGGTTGGAATGATGGACAGCGATTGGTATTAAGGGGTAGATATTTTTTTGTTCCCAGAATACTTGATAAAATTCGAAGGGGAGAATTTAGAGACACAGAAAACAGAATAGGAAAGGTCCTTGTTGCCAGAGGTCCTCTAAACAACCCAGACGTAATTACCCCACCTGTTTACATTACTGAGACAGGCAAAAAAATGAAAATTAAGGATTATGATTTAAGATTTTATCCTTCAGAGGGAATTTATAAGCTAGTACCGTTGAGGAGCTTCACCTTTGGAGAGCCCTCTTCTCCTTTAGGAAGAAAATCCCATAATCTGCGTCCAGCTTGGCAGTTTGTGGCTGGACTTGTTACTTTGGCTATTCCTGGTGTTGGAACTGGCTTCTTGAGGGTTGGTTGGTATACCTACAAGGAAAGCTTCTTACAATTCTTAAAGAATAACCTCAACCGTGGCTCTCCCTTGCAGAAGCTCGTGGTTATTATCATCGTCCTTACTATAGGTCCTTTCTTTGCTCTTTTTGCTCCTGTGGCTTTCCGCACTAAGGAAGGTCAGATAATCTGGCATATTAATCCCAACTTTTTACCTGACCATATAAAGGCATCTGTAGAAATCCACGAAGCCCAACCTACAGAACTTAGAGGTTTAATTGCTCAGGCAATAGGATTTATTAATAAAGCTGTTGTTAGAACTGTGGATACTTCCGCCAGCTCGCCGACCTACTCATCTTTGTTCTCCCGGCGTGGATTTTTGACTATTCTCACTGGATGGTTAATCGGCTGTCAGAATCCCACAGATATACCTTTTACTGTACGCAGAAGGGCTGATTCAATTAAAAAGAAGCTAGAACAAAAACTAAATCAATTTGACTCGCTAAATGCCAAGAGATTTATTGGAGTCTCCTCATCTGCCAGTCCGATCATTACAAAATTAGCAAACAATTTTAGAACATTCAATTTAAGACTTATAGCCAAAGACCCCTATCCCCAAACACCCTTGCTTCCCAGAATAGTCCTTCTCTCAGGATTAATTTTAGGAGGGATAAATTTTATTTTAGGCATAGGATTAAATTCCTGGATTCTTTTGGGCTTAGGTGAAATCTTGGGATTTTTAGGAATTATTTATCCCTTAATTTTATTGAGATTATATGTTATTGACAATCCAGAATCAAAATATAAAGAAGCCCAACATTTAGCAGACCACAGTGAGATGCTAAATCCTGATATTTTAGGGATATTAAGAAATTCCTCTAGCTTTTCGTGTAATAGTATTGAAATTCAAAAATTTACTCGCCGGTCTCTGCTGGTGCTGTGTTGTGTAATTCCATCTGCTATATCTCTACTTCAATTTGAAGATAAACGTCGTCAACAATACCTGGTTTTTGAAGATGGCAAATTTAGGCGGGTAAAAGATTCTAATTTGTTGGCAGCAGCACTGTTCTTTAGGCCTCCTCGGATGGTTCAACATTATAGCCAATTAAGATTTAGAATTTCTGGTGAGTATACTTCATTTGTGAAGCGGGGTTTAAGTGTTATGGTAGCAGGTATAGTGGATAAGAAAAAAGTAGCTTATTTATCTTATGCTTTTATGGAAAGGGATGGTTCTATTTCTGTGAGGATGCCGAGGAGTATGATTATTCATCTTACTGTAATTACCATTCATTGTCGTCAACCAAAAGAGACCTTATTAGAATTAAAGGTTACCTCTGTAGAGCTTATAGAAAAAGGTAGTTTGTCCCTTGTCTTTGGATTATCTTCTGCCAGTTCACCTCTTGAGACAGGACAGAAGCACTCATTAGAAATCTGGATGAGACCGGTAAAAGGAAGGAATAATCTGATTATGGAAATAGTTAATCGCACTTCTGGTTGTGCTGAAAGATATAGATTTGGGGTGTTAGGAAAAGATATCGGTCCTGATGGAATTAAAGATGATGCTGATATCTATAGCATTGGGGAGGCTGGAAAGGCTGTATTGATTGAAAATGGGATATACTCTAGGATTGTTTTTGGTTTATTTAGAGAGCTCTATAGAGAATCAATTGCTTCTACACCTCCACTCATAGAGGTGATGACTACTCTTGCAGTAACTTATACTCCTTCAAGAATAATAGTAGATCTAGTAGGCAGACATTTTGTGGTAGATACAGATACCGGCATAGTTTATACATCTGGTTATCCTTTTCTTCCTATGGCTGTCTCAATGTTTACTTTTGAGGTTATTGCTACTGATGTTATCAGATTTATTCATTTATTGACGCTGGTTCCCTCAGTCTTTAATTCTTCCACTCGTGATTTAGCACTGCAACTTATCCGTGATAATAGTCAAGACTGGCTAAGGCTTCTCAGGCAACTTTCTGTAATTTGCCAGAGGTTACCTAAAAAGCAAGGTCCGATACCGCCTGGTAGACTAAATTCTGGTTCTGTCAGCTCGCCAGCGGATATAAGGAAGACTTACGCCTGGGAGTTACTTGGCGTACTTGGACTTCAGGATTTAGAAAATCTCATTAGCGCTGAATTAGTACGATCATGGAGAGAGTC
>JAMWDE010000050.1 GCA_023818905.1 Candidatus Omnitrophota bacterium
TTTGCGAAAGAGATTGGTTCTGAGTAATCTAACACCACAGTTTATGTCATAACCAACACCACCCGGTGAGATGACCCCGGTTTTTACATCAAACCCGGCAACACCACCAATCGCAAAGCCATAGCCCCAATGGATATCCGGCATCGCCAAAGAGTATTTTAATATTCCAGGCATTGTGGCAACATTTGCCACCTGCTCTGGTGCCATATCTTCTTTGATTTTTTCTAAGAGTCGGTTGTCGGCATAGATGATGCCGTCAACCCTCATTTCATTTTTATAACTTTTCGGGATTTTGAGACGACAATCATCAATCTTTTCTAATGGACCTTGCCAATATTTACTCATAATTAAATTATAGAACTATCTTGCATTCAGTCAACAGTTAATTGCAAATAAGAACTAAGAACGGTTACTTGAGACGAATCTTAAATATAGAATGCTGAATATGAAATTAAAAAAACACTAAATTCCCGGGGCTAAATTCTTATTCAAGACTCAATAGTCAAAATTCCAGATTCTATTTTTCGGTGGTCTTAGATATCAAGGTTTTCAACATATTTGGCATTGGCTTCAATAAATTCGCGTCTCGGTTCGACTTCGTCGCCCATAAGAATCGAAAATAGCCGGTCTGCTTCCGCCGCATCTTCTAAGGTGACCCGCTTTAAGATGCGCTTTTCTGGATTCATTGTGGTCTCCCAGAGTTGTTCTGGATTCATTTCGCCTAATCCTTTATAGCGCTGAACTTCAACCTTGTCTCCTTTGTGCTTTTTCAGTAACGCCTCCAGTTCTTCATCGGAATAGAGATAAGTTTCAGTTTTACCGATTTTTACTCGATAAAGTGGTGGTTGGGCAATACAGATATAACCGGCTTCAATCAATGGTCGCATAAAACGATAGAAGAAAGTTAAAAGCAATGTCCGAATATGAGAACCATCAACATCGGCATCTGACATAATGATAATCTTACGGTAACGGGCTTTTTCCGGATTGAAATCATCCTCGCTAATTCCCGCCCCGATCGAAGAAATAATGGTTCGAATTTCGGTATTAGTTAAGATTTTGTTTAAAGAAGATTTCTCAACATTAAGAATCTTTCCTCGTAGGGGCAAAACTGCTTGAAATCTTCGGTCACGGCCTTGTTTGGCTGAACCACCAGCCGAGTCACCTTCGACAATATAGAGTTCGCATTCGGCTGGGTCTTCGGATGAACAATCAGCTAATTTGCCGGGTAAGGTATCGGATTCCAATAATGACCTTCGGCGAGCCAGCTCTCTTGCTTTTTTTGCTGCCTCTCGGGACTTAGCAGCCGCAATTACTTTAGCAATAATCTTATTCGCAACCGATGGGTTTTCCTCTAAGTAGGCATTAAGTTTTTCTGCCACCGCTGACTCGACAATTCCTTTAACCTCGCTATTGCCTAATTTAGTTTTAGTCTGGCCTTCAAACTGGGGGTCTTTAAGTTTGACTGAGATTACGGCAGTTAACCCTTCCCGGGTATCCTCGCCTTCCAGTTCCACGGCATCTTTACTTGATTGAGATTTTCGAACATAGTCATTGATGGTTCGAGTCAAAGCTGCCTTAAAACCGGAAAGATGTGTACCGCCTTCATGGGTATTAATCGTATTAACAAATGAGAAGATATTTTCTAAGAAACTGTCGTTGTATTGAAAAGCAACCTCTAACTCGATACCGTTGCGCTTGTCTTCAATATAAATTGGTTTGTGTAACCGATTGCGTCCGGTATCTAAATAAGTTACGAAGTCAACAATCCCACCAGGAAATTGATAGGTTTCACTTTTACCGGTTCGCTCGTCAATCAGGTCAATTTTTAAGTTGCGATTGAGATAGGCTAATTCTCGCAGACGCGTGCTGACAATCTCATATTTGAATTCGACTTTTTTAAAGATTTTCTTATCCGGTTTAAAAGTAATTTTAGTACCGGTCTTTTTCGTTTTGCCTTTTATGGTAAGATTGGTGACGGTTTCGCCACGTTCATAACGCTGGTGATAAATTTTACCGTCCCGATAAACCTCGGCTTCCATAAATTCGGATAGTGCGTTGACGACCGAAACGCCAACGCCATGCAGACCGCCAGAGATTCGATAGACCTTATCCTCAAATTTCGCACCGGCATGAAGCATCGTCAAGACAACTTCCAACGCCGACTTCTTCTCCGTAGCGTGAATATCCACCGGAATACCTCGTCCGTTATCTTCAACTGATACTAAATCGTCAGCCAAAATTGTGACGATGATATGGTCACAATAACCAGCTAAAGCTTCATCTACTGAGTTGTCAACCACTTCATAAATTAAATGATGTAACCCACGGATTCCGACATCACCAATATACATTGCGGGACGACGCCTAACCGCCTCCAAACCTTTTAAAACATGAATCTTACGGTTACCATTGTGATAAATCTTATGTAGATTATACGCCTCTAACAGCATTTAAAAAGAAGATGTCCTATTCGTATCTCAACGCCTCTACCGGTTGCAAACGGGAGGCCTTGTTTGCTGGATAAATAGTGGAAACAAAAGAAATCAGTAGAGCAGACGCTATAATTATACCGATATCCATCCAATCTATCACTACTGGCAGATATTGGATATAGTATATATCCTGGGGTAGTTTTATAAACTGATATTTTTTAAGCAAAGTGCAAATCAAAATCCCTGCTAACGCTCCAAAGGATACTCCTAATATCCCAATAAGTATTCCCACATAAGTAAATATCCTCCTTATCTGTACAGAACTCATACCCAATGATTTTAAGATTCCGATATCCTTGGTCTTCTCCACCACCAAGACTACCAGTGTACTAATGATATTAAAGGATGCCACCAATATTATCAAAGTCAGGATGATAAACATAGTGAGCTTCTCCAGTTTCAAGGCAGCAAAGAAATTCTTGTTTGAGTCTATCCAGGTATTTATACTGTAATTGAATCCCAAGACTTTAAGTAACTCATCCTTAAGTTTATCTGCCTTATACACGTTATCCAACTTCACTGCAATGGCAGTGAATCTGTTATCCAAACCCATAATCTCCTGAGCAGTCCTTATATTTATAAATACCAGATTCATATCATACTCGTACATCCCAGAGTTAAATATACCTACCACCTTTAAATTGTGAGGCCTGCCCTCAGAGGAATAAACCGTTATGATTGAATCAAGGCCTAAATCTAAATATAGTGCCAGTTCCTTACCCACTATCACACAGTCTTCAACTAAATTACCAATATCTCCCTGGATAAGATATTCTTTTATTTGACTTACCTGTGACTCCTTTAATGGGTCTATTCCTTTAAGATTTAAGGCATAGAATCTATCTCGTTGTCTAGTTATCACCTGGGCCTGGATGAACGGACTCATCCCTTTAATCTCTGGCCTTAGAGAAATCTTCTTTGCTATCTCCTCGTATTCAACGCTGTTTATGCCCTGATAACCAGATATGGTAAGATGGGCGTAATTACCGATAATCTTGTTACGTAGATCCCTATCAAAACCTGTCATAACCGCAATTACCACAACCAGAGACATCACCCCTATGGCAACACCTAAAATAGATATGAAGCTGATCAGAGAGATAAATTTCTCCTTTCTTTTAGTAGTAAGATAGCGCCAACTTATAAACAGCTCTGTTCTCATAGAGTAATCTAGCCCAATGGCTTTAAAAGGGGAAATAAGATTACATCCCTGATAGAGGCCTGGTCTGTAAGTAGCATGGCTAACCTATCTATGCCTATACCCAAACCGCCTGCAGGAGGCATACCATATTCTAAGGCCATAATGTAATCCTCATCCAAGACCCTCTTTTCCTCCGCAGGTAACTCCTTTATCTCTTGCTGAAAACGCCTTCTCTGCTCTATGGGGTCATTCAACTCAGAATAGGCATTAGCTAATTCAATTCCTGCAATGTATAGCTCAAACCGTTCAGAAATCAAAGGGTTATCTGGCTTGGTTTTAGCTAAAGGGCAAAGATTAGTAAAATAATCTTCCACAAAAACAGGGTTGGCACTCATATCCTGTTCCAAGATATCCTCAATGAGCTTAGCTACCTGGGAACGACTAAGACGACTTAAACCTTTAGCAAAACCTTTATCCTGTAATTTTTTTAACATTACCTCAGGTTCATCTATGGGTAAGATATCAAATCTTTCCTTTACCATCTGGGCAAATGAACGCCTTTGCCAAGGAGGTCTCAAATCTACAGTCCTACCCTGATAACTAAATTGGATCTTGCCTAAAACCTCCTCTGCTACAATGATAATCAAATCCTGACATAACTGCATCATATCTTGGTAGTCTGCATACGCGCAATACACCTCCAGCATAGTAAACTCAGGGTTGTGCCGACTTGAGACACCTTCATTGCGAAAGCTGCGATTTATCTCATAAACCTTATCTAACCCTCCAACTAATAGTCGTTTAAGATACAACTCTGGAGCAATCCTTAAATAGAGGTCTCTGTCGTATTCATTGTGGTGGGTCTTAAACGGTCTTCCCGAAGCACCTCCCGGGATATCTTGCATCATCGGCGTCTCTACTTCTAAGAAACCTCTTTTATCTAAAAAAGACCTAATAGACTTTATTACCTGCGAACGCAGAACAAATACTGTCTTTGTCTGTTCATTAGCAATTAGATCCAAATATCGCTGTCGGTAACGTAACTCTATATCCTTTAGGCCATGCCATTTCTCAGGAAGCGGTCTTAAAGATTTGACTAAAATATAATAATCTTCTACCTTCACTGTTGGTTCACCACTATGGGTCCTAAAGGTCTGGCCCTTTACCGCGATAAAGTCACCTATATCCAGATCCTCAATAATACTGAATTTTCCCTCTCCTAAGATATCTGCTTTAAAATAGAGCTGGATTTTACCTGTAGCATCCCTTAGATCTAAAAATATCACCTTGCCGTGCAGTCTTTTAGCCATAATCCTTCCGGCAATACACACCTCTTCAGCCTCCTTAAAATCCACCAATAATCGGCCAATCTCTAAACGTTCAGAATATGCTTTGGCATAAATAGTTATGCCTTTTGTCTTAAGGTTATTCAACTTCTGCATTCTCTGTTGTATAATCTCGTCTATTTCCATAATAGATTTGTTATTATATAGTATAATTTATACCCTGTCAATTATAAAAAACCCGCCCTCAACCTAAGGCGGGTTTTATCTTATTATATTTTATATACTTTTGCTTAAACCCTATATGTAGACAATAGTTTTATGCGCTTCAGCATATTAGGATGGGTACTCAAGGCCTCTAATAACCTATCCCCAAAACTTAAACTTATCCTTTGACTTCTCAGCAATTCCAATTCTTTTTGGTCTATAGTTCCGCTTTTGTCTAAATCAAGCTGGCTTAACTCTCTGATCTCACTTAAAGCCGAAGACGGGTCATTAACAAAGAATGCCCTTAGACCTTCTGCCTCTTTTAAAGCCTCTTTTGACAACCTGGCAGAGCCGTAAACGAGCTTGTATAGGGCAGAGGCTAAAGACGATGGTGTATTGCCCAAAAGCACTGCGCCCCTATCTGCAAAATACTCCCGAATACGCGAGGCATAGAGCACCAATAGATTAGTGATAAAGTAGAGTAAAAAGGCAACCAGTCCTATAAGTGCGGTATTTGTCTGCCTTTCATCTCGCCTGCGACCATAGAATAAGAATTGCCAGGCAATCCGATATAAAATCATTGGTATAACTGAAAGTAAGGTTATGGTTAAAACGTCTCTGTTCTTTAAGTGGCTTATCTCATGACCTAAAACCGCCCTTAATTCTTCTTCGTTTAACAATCTTAAAATCCCTTCAGTAACGCAGACACGACCATCCTTGATCGTCCTGCCAAAGGCAAAGGCATTGGGTATATGAATCTGAGCAATACCTATTTTGGGTAAAGGAACCTCTGCCTTTTTGGCCAAATCCTCTACCATCTGATAAAGTTTAGGATAATCTTTTTTTGTAACGTATCTTATCCTCATCATCCATTCAATAAGCCTTGGTCCAATCATATATTGTATAAACATCATAAATAATGATAGTCCCAGATAAAAATAAAAGTTGGTTATCCCTAAGGAAGTACCCAGCATCACCATTACTGCATAGATAATCGCAAAAAGCACTGCTACTAAAAGCCACATCCTCAACTTTAGAAAAAACATACCCTCTCAACCCCCTTCTATTCTTTAATTACATCCGCTTTAATTATATATCTTAAAACAGAATTGTCAAGTGTGTCTGTTTTTACATATACAAATTGTTGTGTAGATCCAGAATACCCCTTAGTGTTAAACCTTACCTTTATCACAGTCTCCTCGCCAGGTAAAAGGATCTTTTTTTCTACTTCTGACACAGTACAACCGCAGGAGGTAGTAATATCGGTTATATTCAAAGGCTGCCCAGATTCATTCTTTAGCGTAAAACTGTGCTCTAAAATGACACCTTCTTTTACCTCGCCGAAATCCCAAACATAAGGGTCTTCCTTTGCTAAATCAACTTGGTCTTGGTTATCCGTATAACTGGATAAAGGTAAGATTGAAAATAATA
>JAMWDE010000051.1 GCA_023818905.1 Candidatus Omnitrophota bacterium
TAAGGTATAATAGACATTTACCGTACCTAAACTACCAGTGTATTTCCAAGTAATATATTTAGTAGTATTAACCGGTAAATCAATGGGTGTGGTAGGGTCTGGGTCATTGACGTTATTTTTTACATAAACATCGCTTAAAGAACCTTTGATATAGAAATAGCCATCTGAGTCATCATAACTTTCTGGGTCACCCAATTTATAGATACGCACCACTGCTTCATTAGTCATAAGGTCAGGGACAGTCCATTCAAACTCGCCTGCTGCTGAAGCAACATTGGCAGTAATCAAGCCTCCTTTGGCTGCCTCTGTAGGAGGAGAGGTATCAGGAAAATCATCTGAAGTCCCTGGAATACCATCCGCACCCTTTCCGCCATTAATAGAAAAATTAATCTTAAAAGAGTCTGCACTTCCTTGGGGCGGTTGCCAGGTAATCTTGTATTTAGCGCCTACCACCACATTAGCACTATTGTTGTTAGGTGTGCTTAAGGTAATCACCGGCTTTATCTTAAAGTCATAATCTGATTCATCATAAACTGTATTGGTAGTATCGCTTTCCTGTTGAACCCTAATCCTGGCATGCTCTGTAACTAAAGAAGTAGGTATTGGACCCCATTGAAAAGGTTTTTCTCCATTATTATCAGAGGTAATCGTATATGTACTTTCTCGTGAACCATCGCCATCTGCGTCATAGTAAAGGATAATCTTTACATCACCCATATTAGGACTGGAGGCAGTCCAGTCAATATTCTGGGTAGAATTCACCTTCCATTTCTGTGTAAAGGCCGGGTCAGGATCTCCATTAGGAGTAGTAACTGTATATGTGCCGCGTATGCGTAGATTACTGGCTGAGGCAACATAAGTAGCCATGCCATTGGTTAGATTTGCCGGGTTATCAATACTTTCTACTCTTATTCTGGCTTTAGTAGTAGGTAGATCGGGAACCGTCCAATTCCAGGTAGTAGTACCGTTAGGAGTAGAAGCTACAGATTCACCGCTTCCGCCAGGCCCGGAAACCTGAATCTGATACTCATCTCCACTATTTGGATTACCGTCTGGACCTTTACCCTCATTAGTATCTAATCTTATCCTTACATTACCCACATCTCCGCGAGTCTTAAATCTAATGTATCTGGTCTCATTTATGTATAATATCGGTTCATTCTCTACCTCTAAGTCATAAATCTCTCCTCTTATCTGGAAATTTACTGTCTCTGCAGTTACTGGCAAGGTTCCTAAACTGGTAAATCTAAATTTGCTGTTGGTACTTCCGCCCACATCAATCACATTTTGATTATTGGAATCTTTGTCTGGAACTGTCCAGGAAAATGAGGTTGGTTGATCTGTTCCTCCTTGAGGAGTAATCTCCATTACATTTCCGCTATGTATATATTCAATCTTAAGATTTCCGATACTTCCTTTCTTTATGTACTGAATCCCACCAGGTACGGGATTTCCTACCACCAAAGTTACAGTTGGACCGGTTGAACCAGCAATAGCAGGCGCAGTAGGTATAATCTTACCTTTAATAGTATAATCTACAGGCGTATCTCCATATATCTCTGTAGGATAAGCAGATGACTTTACCCTTACCCTTATCTTGTCTCCGATTGCATCCGGAACTTCCCATTCATAGGCACCCAAATCACTGAGAGGAGCTCCACCCTCAATATCATTAGTGTAACCACCTAAACCGCTATTAGTATCATAACTCAATTTAACCTGGGTAACAGTGTTTCCTTTTGTAACCCAGGTGATATTAGTAGCAGGTCCTTTGTCTCCTACATATAAAGTGGGTGAGGCAATCGCCACATCTTTGTATTGTTTCTTAATAGTAATAGGATTAGCTGAGGGTTGACTAACTGTGGAGCCATCCACAGTCATCACCTTAAATTTAATACTGTTATTCTTATCAAGATTATCAATCACATTGTTAGGAATCGGCTCCCAAAGATAAGAACCGCTTCCGCCAGAACCACAAGGAGTACTGGCTACCACAGTATCATTAAAATCTACTCCGTTTTTGGCATACATTATCTTGCAGTCAGTCATATTGCCATAGACTGTCCAGGTAATACTTTTATTTTCTCCAATAAGCCAGACTGGACTACCTTCACCATTGGCTTCTCCAGTTAAGGTAAGCGTTCCTTTAATGGTAGAGTTAAAATTTGTCTCTGAATACAGATCAGCAGACCTACTTACATCATAAACCTTAAAACGGATCTTACTACCCGTAGGAGTATCATTAGGTATAGTCCATTTGTAGCCAATTTCAGTTTCTCCTTCAGGGATATTATTAGAACTGATGGGTGAAGGGGTTATACTCCCGGTATAACCACCTAATCCCTCATTAGTATCGTATTTTAATTCTACCTGGCCAAAATTCTGCGGGTCAGGAGTCCATTTAAAATAAATCGTCTCTGCGATGGTATAAGTACTGCTTGTGCTGGGATTGGTGAGTTTAAGATAAGGTACTGTCTTAAAAGTAGCTGAGATTCCTGAGGTTCCGGTAGTTGGATGCGTATCTTCATCCAGAGATACCTTTACCTTATCTGTATCTATATGGTCTGGCAAAACCGTCCAGTCAAAATACCCCTGGCTGATATCCACTGTTCCTGAGGTAATAACCGTAGGCCAGCTACCCCCGGTATCCTCAGATAAACTTATATGCACTTTTCCAGAAGGAATATTTCCGTTGACTGACCACTGAATCCTCTTTTTATTATTCTCTGTAGCATTGGTAACCTTTACTACCTCATCTGTATGGGGTTCACTTACAGTAATATTTGCCTTTAGATATATCGGAGTAGGACAATCAGCATAAACTGTCTCCTCCTCGTTTACTCCTGGAGTCCCCGGGTCATCCTTTCTGGCTACTCTCAAAGTTACCGGCGCCACGCTTCCATCTTGATTGTAGCCTAAGGGATTCCCGATTAGCCATTCTTTGGTCTGTTGCTGTCCTGGTTGTCCTGCCGGCAAATTGTCTGAAGGACCTGCACCTGGTATATAATTCCAACTACCTGATCCTATCTTATATTTGATAACCACATAATCAAATGCGCCATTAGGAGTCCATTTTACCTGCTGGCTTTCGCCATATTTCCAAACCTCTCCGCCTCCAGGCGCATTTAAGGTAACTGAGGGCTTAATATAAAAATCCGCGCTTTCTGCAAAAACTTTATCATCATTAGACTGCTGCACTTTAATCTGTGAAACCGGATTAGAAACCGTAGTATCAATAGGGATAAACCAATCATAAGAACCACCTGCAGCATCTGTTCCTGCAGGCACAGAAGAAGCAATAGGTAAAACTCCATAGGTCTCACCATTACTGGAATAGTATATATCCACAGTTCCATCATCTATATCAGTCTGGTTCTGTAAGCGGAAATGCCCCCTCTTCTGCCAGGTAATGGTTTTTTGCTCTCCTAATAGCCATATCACATTACTAGCAGGTGTATCCACGCTTATTATCTTACCTTTAATATAAAAAGCCGGGCTGGTTCCAGATACTGCTGAATCATCATTATGCGTAATACGGATAAGATTATCAGAACCAATGGTATTATATTTTGTCCCGCTGATATCCACATCTGAAGGGATATTCCAATTATAGTTCTGTTGACTATTATGATTACCTGCATTTACATTATTATCTATAACATACCAATGACTACCGTTATCCGGAGAAAATTCTACAGCTACCTTTCCTGTGCCAAAATCAGATAGGTTTCCTTTAGGAGTCCATTTAATCTGGGCTGTCTCTGAAACCTTCCAGGGATTGTTTTCGTTTATACTACTATCCGGAGAATCTACGATAATCTTGCCTTTTATCTCAAAGTCTCCATTAGAATCATCATAGTTACGCGTAGTATAAACCTCCTCGCATTGAATACGAATCCTTAATTTGTTGCCAATTATACTTACACCTTCTGGGTCTAAGGTAGGCGGAATACCCGAAGGCAAAGTATAAGAATCTGCTTTTGCAGAAAGGCCTGTAGCAATCACCAAGGGATAATCATCAGAATCCCCGGGGATCCCATTTGTGCCCTTTCCGCTATTCTTATCCAATAATAACTTCACCTTAACCGAACCATCAGCATGCGTACCTCCTGATTCCAATTCCTTGGCATGCTCCCAGGTAATAGTAAGACTATCACTCACCCGAAAAGCCGGCTCTCCTCCGTTGGGATAGGTTATATTCAAAGGCGGGAACTCAGTGACAAACCAGCTGATGGTAGAAGACGCGCGGGGAGAATCAGCGGTCTCCTTGGTAACTGTCATGCTTGAACTCATCGCAGGGGTCCCGGCAACAGAAAAATTAAGCCGAAAACTTATCTCATCTAAATCAGTGTTATCATTCGCCCCGGAAACAGAGATTAGACCTATGCTTCTGTTATCATAAACTGAAGTAAAGCTAAGACCGTACGATAACGCTGTGCCGATGTTAGTTCTATTCTTTTGCGTCCAGACCTGGTTCTTAAATTCTACCAAACACCACGTTACAGTTACAGAAGTGGTTGTACCTGTTGCTACGTTACGTGTAAATGTAAGGGTATTATTATCGGTTATATATCCATCTACGCCATAATATCTCTCATCTCCTGAAGCAGTCATAAGCGTAAAAACCAAAAATGATTTACTGGCATCTACAGAATGAAAGGTAGAGCCAAAACCAGTAAGGTCAACGGTTACACTCTGACCATTATCAGTTGATTCCTTATAAGTGGCATCATTTTGAACTGAATTATTAATCCGTATGGTTCCCTTTTGCACCTCCATATCTGCCTCTGTTTCATCAAACGCCACTATCTGGTAAGCCACATCAGTGTTATAGCCGCTACCGCTGTTATACCTGCTGACAGTCAATGTCTTAGTTTTATTTTGCTCATCAATATTGGTCAACTCTGCCATAAATAGATTCTGTGTATCGCCATCGGTATTTGGCCTGCAGGTAATCAAAGGAAATGATTTATAGGCATGGACCTTTTCTGGCAGAGTTATGCTTTTATTGTTGATAGTCTCAGGTACAGTGGTCATGCCTGAATAAACCTTAACCCCTGAGGAAAACTCTACTATCGTATATTCAATATTTACAGTTGTACCAGTAGAACTACGTCTAGAAAACAAAAGATGGGTTGGGTCATCAATCATTGCCAGAAAATCTGCCCTTACGCGGTTAGTCGCATTTACGGATTTGGTAATAAATAAAACTGACCTATCTACATCCAAATCATCAACATCTGTGCCAGGGATGCTTACCGTATCTGCTTCTCTTCCAGATGAAAAGGTATAACTTCCCTTTATTACGCGCCTGACCTGGTAGGCTTCTACTTCCGGAGGAATAAAAAGAACTCCTGTCAAAAATCCTAAAATGATAATACTAAATATCGCTAACCTGTTTTTCATAAATTTTTTAGCCTTCATCTTATTCTCCTTTCATTCCTTTTAAAGGCAAACCTCTCTCTTTCTCTTCTGAAACAAGGGTTTGCATATCTTGTTTAGCTTTTGCTGGCTTAAGAAAAGTAATCGCTTTAGCCAAAGAGAATTCTCTCCTTCTTCCCTCAGGATACTCCTCAGTTATCTCCTCATACTGAATCCGCACAGTATCTCCTGGCTTTATCTCCTCTAAACTTTTCTTATGATAAATCTTTAAGTCTTTATCTAAAGGAAGGAGTATCTCGTTCTCTGTGGCTTTCTCTACATCCCGCTCAAAAACCACTGATATATAACCTCTGCCAATCCAGGAAACTTCACCTTCTATCTCCTTCGTTACAGTAGCGACCTTTGGCTCTTTCTTTGTTTCTTGACCAATAAGTACTCCATTAAAACCAAAAGCCAAACTCATAATCAAACTAATCTGTATAACCTTTTTTATAATCTTTGTAATCATCTTTTCTGTAATCATCATTATTGCCTCCTCCTGTATTGGATGCTTACAAATGAAAAATCCTGCGGTGGTTTTCCTTCCTCCTGCAAGCTCAACATCCCGGTTAGTTTACCATCTTCAATCTCTCCATGCCAGCTGGCTTTACCTTTGAGTGTGCTCTGTAGAGTCTCCCAAACTATCTTGCCATCCGGTTCATAATAGATTGTATAGTTGGAGCAACCATAACCTAAAGCACTAAGTTTTTTAGAATTAAATTTACCTTCACTGAATGAGAGTCTATCTATAAATTCTACTCCTCTCTGTGAAGGGCTAACCTTTACATACCATTCCACATCTTCTAAATCTAACTTTACAGCAGAAGCACGTTCTGAAACAGGAACCTTTGAGATAGTTATACCTTTATCTTCGGTTTTGGTTTCTTTAGAAATCTGAGTCTTGGAAGGTTGAGGCTGGTAGGTGAAATAAAAGAACACTGCTCCTGTAACCAATGCTACCACCAAAAGTAGTCCACCTGCGCCAATGAATAACTTGTATCTTGCTACTCCTGGAATCTCTGACCCTGGTTGTAGAGTCTGTTTTTGATAAGATTCTATTTCTTGATGAACCCGCTTCTGAAACTCGGTGCTGCCTAATAT
>JAMWDE010000052.1 GCA_023818905.1 Candidatus Omnitrophota bacterium
TTGATGATTTTGCTCAGTTAGAGAATAAACTTTAACCAAATTCTGCCCGTCTCTTTATATGGGGCGGGCGTGGGTGGGGGCACGCCCGCCCATCGATATCGTTGTTTTTTGAAAAATCCTCTTTTCTTTCCCCCTCTCCCTGAGGAGAGGGGGATAATTCCCTCTTAAATGTTTTAGGGGGAGAGGTTAAAATCCGCTGTCGTCCCCTCGGGGACGACACGTTTAGCGCAAGAAGGGGGCATAAAGCGAGCCCTCGTTAAAAACTTTTAGCGAGCGCTACATATTCGGCCATCCTTGACATCGTAGATGTCAAGGAGCGGACGAGCGACACCTTAGCTACTTTGATTTCACAGAGCGAGGACGCAGTCCGCCAAGATTTATGGCGGACTGGCCGAATGAGATTACTTGTTATTATAAAAATGGGTTCGAATTTTGTTTAAAAGGCACCGTTTCTGTTCAAAATTTCATTCCACCTCTATATCTAAGCCATAATGAACAAATAAGTATATGCCCTTATACAAATACATTGCTAAATTCCAGCCAAACAAGACCATCCAGGGACAGTTAGAGGCAAATACCGAGCAGGAAGCTATAAGTATATTAACCAAAATGGGTTATTTTCCCATTGAGGTCAAGTCTGTAGTAATTACAGCAAAGGGAAGGTTTGTTAATACTCGGCCCATCCGCCACAAGGACGTGATTATATTTACTCGTCAACTCTCTACGCTCATTAGTTCAGGAGTCCAGATAATAAATGCCATTGAAATCATTGCTGGTCAAAGCAGATTAAAGCCGATTTTAGAGGATATAAATCGCAGGATAAGAGACGGCAAATCCCTTTCAGAGAGTTTGGCATTTCATCCTACACTGTTTTCCAATTTGTATATATCCATGATAAATGCAGGAGAGAGGGGCGGCAATTTGACTGAGGTTTTGACTCGTCTAGCAGATTTCTTGGAAAGACAAAGGGAGTTTAGGGATTCTTTGCGTTCAGCACTGATTTATCCATCTTTTATTTTTGTAGTGGGGATATTGACGGTAATGGTGCTATTAGGTTTTGTAATACCACGCTTAAGAGTTATGTTTGAAGATATAGGACAGATTCTTCCTTTGCCTACCAGAATGGTTATTGCTGTCTCAGGTTTTTTTAGCAGATGGTGGTGGCTATTAGGAGCAGTTGCGTTCTTACTTATTTTTTTATTAAAGAGAACCTCATCTACCAAACAGGGGAAAGTTTTTTGGGATAGATTTAAAATCCGTCTTCCTATCTTAGGAGATATTTTGTTTAAGTCAGAGATCTCCCTGATGATGCGCACATTATCGCTTTTACTTTCTAGTGGTATAACTATGGTTTCTTCTTTGGATATATCAAATTCTGTGATAAGAAATCAGTTTATTAGTGGGCAGATAAAAGATTTTAAGGCAAAGATATCTGATGGTAGAAGTTTATCTGCCTGTCTTAAAGATTCTGGAATATTCTCAGAACTGGTGGTAAATATAATCAACACAGGAGAAGAATCAGGCAGGTTAGATAATGCACTTGTGACTATAGCCAATGATTATGAAAGACAGGTGGAACGTTCTTTAAAGAACCTGATACAAATTTTAGAACCGGTTATCATTTTGGTGTTGGGTTTGATTGTGGGTTTTATCGTCTTATCCATGCTTCTGCCCATATTCCAGATGAGTTTTACTGTGGGCTAAAAGGACGGATTTAAAAATTTCCCCCTCATATATTAGATAAAAGTAAGACAGAGAGTATCATCTGCAATTCAAAACATATGCAATGTCTGCGCTTAGGACCTTACGGAAGATTAAAGCATGCAATCACCTTTATAGAGTTACTTCTGGTTACATTTATCATCGGAATCATTGCTGCAGTCTCCATACCTGCCTTTAGAAAAACCTTCAATAATTTAGAGTTAAAAAGTTTCTCTGGACAATTGCAATCATTCATACGTTATCTTCAACAACGTAGCCTTGCAGAGGCAAAGATTATCTATCTGAGAATAGATAACGAGACAAAAAGATGTTGGGCTGAAATGAAGGATGGCCAGGTAAATGTTTTAAAAAGTTATTCTATACCCAAAGGTATTGAGGTCAAGATTATAATAGAAGATACAAGCACGCAGAGGATCGTCTTCTACCCTGATGGGCAGTTGGATAGCGCAACTATAAAATTGACTAACCCTGAAAAGCGAGAGATTATTTTGAACATTCAGGGAGCGATAGGAAAGGTAAAGGTTCAGCAAGGTATCTAATCTAAAGACTATTCTATGGGTAAAACTTTTTTGGATAACAGAGGATTCTCGCTTTTAGAGGTAACTATTATGGTGGCCATATTAGCCATAGGCACCACAGTTGTTTTACAGACAATCTCTTTTTCGGCCCGTATGGCAGGAGTGTCCGCAGATGTATGCGAGGCAATATTTTTAGCAGAAGATATAATCCAGGATTTAGAATTTAAAGAAAAAAAATCTCTGATTCGGGAAGAATCAGTGAGTGATAGAAAAGAAAAATTTGATTATAGATACTCCATCGCTTCTACCGAACCTGGTATGTTTAAATTTAATCTGGATATCCACTGGCAGAGATTAAACAGAACAGCGGGTTTAAAGTTAAAGGGTTATTTAAAAAATTATTAATGATGAAAAGAAGCAATGCCTTTACGCTTATGGAGTTACTCATTGCCTCAGCGATATTTACTGTGATTGGGGTAGTGATATACTCATCCTTTCATATTGGTATATTTGGCTTTCGCGACATAGAAGACCTCCTTAACAGTTATCAAACTGCTCAGTTTATCATAGGGCGCATAAATAGAGATCTAAGGAATGCCTTTGCTTACAGCAGGTTAGATGCGGGATTTAAGGGAGGACCCAGCGAAATGAGTTTTATAACCTTAGCTAATATTTTTCAGGATGAGCAGGTTCATTGCGAAGTCGCCTTTGTTGTCTACAAATATGAAGATAAAAAATTACGGTATTTCTATCAGGGGATAAATAAGATTGTGGAGGGAGAATCCAGGGGCAAGTCGGAAGAGATGGGGGATAATCTGGAGATAAGGTTTGAGTACGCTAAATCAACCACTGGTTTGGATGAGCTTGGATTCAAGGATTATTGGGCTTCTGGAGATGCCGACGCTGGGCAGGAAAATCTAACGTTGCCTGTAGCGGTACGCCTGAATCTGACTATAGGTAGTAAAAACAAAAGAAGATTTGTGCGCACTATATTTTTGCCTTCGGGAGGTTAAGGGCATGAAAAAAAATAATGCCCAGATAACAGTGCTGGGCTTATGGATTTTGATAATTCTTACCCTACTGGCAATAGCTATTGGCCAACGTGTCCAATTCGCATTGGGTATCAGTCGATACCAAAAGGATAAATTGAAAGCGGATCTCTTGGCCAAGACAGCGGTAAATTTGGCAATCGCAGAATTGGAATCAGATGCATCCAGCGATTATGATACACTCCAAGATAACTGGGCAGAGGATGTAGAGAGATTTAAAAAGATTACCCTTAACGGAAATCCCTCAGAGTATGCCTCTATAAGTTATAATATAGACAAGCAATATTTCGGCTTAGTGGATGAGGGAAGGAAGATCAATCTTAATACAGCACCCAGAGAGTTGTTGATAGCGCTTTTTAGCGAATGCGGTATGATGCATAGATATGCAGAGGATTTGGCTGATTATGTCTGTGTGTGGCGGGGAGATAACAACTATTATTTAAACTCCAACGCAGAGGTCTACAGAAACTTTAAAAAATCACCATTTGTCAGATTGGAAGAATTAGTTATAGTGGCTAGTCAATTTTATAAGGATAGAGGTTATTACGATTATCAGAGGATGGCGCGCCAACTCTATATGGAGGTCAAGGATTATGTTACAGTGTATTCTGTCAGTATCTACTCTTACGTTAACGTTAACACTGTTACCAAGAGGGTCTTACTTATGCTTGCGAGATCTCAGGTAAAAAGTCAGGAGGAGATGGATTGCATTGAGCCAATAGTGGAAGATATACTTAAACAACGCAGCGAAAGAGGATATTTTAAAAATTTAGATAAGATAAAACTAAGGGATGTGGTTTCTGGGACTTCTGCAGATGAGACGCTTTTTGCTAATCTAAAAAGTAAGTTTATATTATATTCAAGATATTTTACGATAGAGACACAGGGCTATAGCGGAAAGGTAATCAGAAGGATAAAGGCAATTTATGACCGCACCACAAAGAATATGGTTTGTTGGTATGAAAATTGAAGAGACTTTGAAGCGGCCTAAAATTAACTTGCATTAAATAAATATATATTATATAGTATCATTAAAATTATGAGAGTTAAAATCAGAAATACGAAATTCCTCATACAGATCACAGATGGATTTTTAAAAGTCTTGCGTTGTTATGTTTCTGGTAAATCTATCTTTAGGCTCGATAAGGTATGCGTTGAACAGATACCCATTGATATTACTGAAAGAGATTTATCTGAAAAAATACAGCGCACCTTAAAAAGTCTTAATTATAGTAATAACCCTGTTTTTATCTCTTTGCCTCGTGCTCAGGCCATCTGTAGATATTTAAAACTACCCACCAAGATTCCTTCTGAGATAGCTAAGATCGTTGACCTTCAGGCACCCCATTATCTTCCTTATCAGATTAACGAATTGATTACTGGTTATGAGGTGGTCGCTGTTGATGTAGAGGGATACTCTTACGTTAATCTGGTTATGGTCTACAGAGATTTGATTGAGCGCTATTTTAGAATCTTTAAGGAATTAAAACCCAAAGGCATTACAGCAAGTCTTAGTTCTTACGGCTTGTGTAATCTTTACAATTATATCGAAACAGGGCAACCGTATCCGTCTATGATTATAGATATTGATGCAAATCATGTAGAATCAGTCATAGTTTCTGACAAGAAATTGGTTTTTAGCCGAACATTCAAAATAAATCGGTCATCGCCGGAATGGCAAGAGGTATTTATAGAGGAGCTAAACAAGACCCAGAGCGCATATTCCAAGGATATCTCCAAGGAGATGCCTAAAAGTATAATAATCTTTAGCGAAGATAGAGAGGCGCAAAGACTACAGGATATTTTAAGTCAACGCTTGAGTATCCCGTTGAAGGTTTATTCTTATACCCAGAAGTTAAAGGTCTCACCTGAATTACTAAAGGTAGCTGCTGATTTAGGTGTCTCAGTGGCTAATCTATTGGGATTGGCTTTAACAGATATGCCAGAATCCGTTAATCTATTGCCCAGAGAATTGAAGGAACGCAGATTAAAGACTCATCGCCGTAAGGAAGCCCTTAAAAAGATTGTTTTTGTGGGAGTAGTATTTTGTATGTTTATAATCGGATTCAATAAGAATATAGATAATAAATCTCGGTATCTTCAGATGTTGAAGGTGCAATTGGGTGAGGTAAGTAGAGAGGCTAAGCCCCTGGAGGAGATAGAAAAAAGAATTGCCATCTTAGAGAGCAGTTCGCAGAAGAGACTTAACGCAGTTCAACTGATCTATGAGTTATCCCAAGCTATACCAAATGGAGTTTATCTCGTAAGTATTATATACAATCAGGATGGTCAGGTGATATTGCGTGGACAATCCCAAGAGTTAAATTTTGCCTTTGAGTTCGTAAGAGGTCTTGAGGCATCAAGCTTCTTTAAAAATTTTGAGGTTAATATGAGGTATGCTACAAAAAAGAGAACGCGGACAGGAGAATCTGTAGATTTCGAGGTGATATGTTTAAAGAGATAAGGGCAGGTAAAATATTAACTAGAAGGGAACGCATTATTTTATACTTTACCTTGCTGATTGTATCCGTAAGCACCGTTTTCAATCTTTTTATTGTACCCTTATTTAAGAGGAATAGCAAATTGAATGAAGAAATAGAGATAACCCAAAAAAGACTCCTGTATTATAGGAGGCTTTTGAGCCAAAAGGATTATCTTCAGAAAAAATTTAATCGAGCATCTTCTTATCTTAATGTTGCTTCAGAATCTCAAGATGTTTTTATATCTTTGCTATCTACCTTGGAGGATTTAGCAAGACAGGCGCATATTCGTATCATAGAGATAAGGCCACAGGAGATTAAGAAACTGGATTTATATAAAGAAATATATGTAGATGTAAAAACAGAAGGTATCTTGGAAGATTATTTAAGATTCATCTACGGAATCGAGAATTCCTTGGCAATATTAAATATAAAGAGATTCCAGATAAACGCCCGGCCGGATTCCACGCTTTTAGAAGGAAGTTTTTATATCTCTCAATTTTGCTGGTAATAATTCTTGCCTGCAATTGCTTGTTTTCTCCCGCATATCTCCTAAATTAAATTCCTAAATAAAAAATAGTGTTACCGCAATATAATAATGTCACCTTTCTGCAAAGTAGAAATGTCAGGGTAGCTTGATGTAAAATACCGCCTCTAGACCAAAAGGAGGTGGTATTATGCAAGAACTAATTACCCT
>JAMWDE010000053.1:0-1020 GCA_023818905.1 Candidatus Omnitrophota bacterium
TAAGACTGTTTATCCAATAACTTGAATCCTCTCGGCACCGGTACATCACTGAATTTAAAAAACATATGTGGCTCTAAGGCAGATGATTCAGTTAAGTCTTTATCCCTTTTAGGTAATACCGCGCAACCCCATAACTCAATTGTTAAAAATAAAACCAAAATTATAATGCTTGCTCTTTTCATCTTTCGCCTTCCTCTCTATGATTATATTTTAAAAACCCTGGCCACTTCCTGATAAATCTTTCTTATCTGGCTAAGGCTTAAACCGGAATTCCTGGCTAATTTGATTATCTTGGCAGGCGCAATAATATCCTCAGGCATATGACTATCGGTATTTAAAATCAATCTTGCACCCAATTTTAATGCGTGCCTTACTACATAGTCATTGGTATCGCGATGGCCTCTTCTGCAACTTATCTCCAAAAATATCCCTTTTCTCTTGGCTAATCTTATCTCTTCTTCGTTAATAAATCCGGGGTGTGCCAAAATATCAATATCTGCCTCCAAGGCAGCTCTGTTTGTGTCTTTTATTACTGGCTCAGCAACAGTCTGACCATGAGCCACGATAATCTTTATTCCTCTCCTTCTGGCATATTTAGCCAAAGGTCCAAACTGTTTTAAGGGTAGATGCGTTAACTCAACTCCAGGTAAAACCTTTATCCTTGCTTTAGCTGACCAATGCTTACAGAATGCAAGAATACAATGGATTACCTGCTCAATATTGCTGTAATCAACATGGTCAGTTATGGCAATTGCCTTGAAACCTAAGGCCGCATAACGCACAGCCATCTCAGATGGAAGCAGAACGCCATCGCTTAAAAGTGAGTGGGTATGCAAGTCGTACATAAAGAAGTCTTTTCATTAATGCCCCTGGCAGGAATCGAACCTGCCACACGCGGTTTAGGAAACCGCTGCTCTATCCTTATGAGCTACAGGGGCAAACATTAATACTTTATCAAGGAATAAACCGGATAGCCTTTTAGTTTGGCTCTACCGTTCAAATCAGTTAACTCTATCAAAA
>JAMWDE010000053.1:1030-6394 GCA_023818905.1 Candidatus Omnitrophota bacterium
TTAATTACTGCGCTTACTGTTCCGCCGGTTGCTAAAAGGTCATCCACCACCAAAACCGTATCTCCGGGCTTTATGGCATCTTGATGCATCTGAAGGGTATCTGTGCCATATTCTAAGGTATAAGTTACTGAATTTGTCTTCCAGGGAAGTTTTCCTTTTTTGCGCACTGGCACAAATCCCGCACCTAACCTATAAGCAATCGCCCCTCCCAAGATAAACCCTCTTGCCTCAACAGCTACTACGAGGTCTATCCTTTTATTTTTGTATTTTTTTGCTAAACTATCTACTGCCAAACCAAATGCCTCTTTATCCTTTATCAGGGTAGTAATATCCCTGAAAAGTATGCCTGGTTTAGGGTAATCGGGAATATTGCGAATATAATCCTTAAGCGCTATTTTTTTATTAGAGTGCCCTTTCATGTCTCTTTGCAAAATTCCTTAACTTTTTCAATGCCTCCCCTTCAATCTGCCGTACGCGCTCACGTGAGAGACCCATTTTTTTAGCAACCTCAGCTAATGTGTGAGGCTTACCATCTGCAAGGCCAAAACGCATATCCAGAACCATCCTTTCTTTTTCGTTTGTAATCTCAAGGAGTCCTGATACATGCTCCTTGTCCAGGAAACGTTTTATCTCCACATCAGGCAATACTGCGGTCTCATCTTCCAACAAATCTGCTACTTGACCTTCGCCCTCTTCTCCGATAGGAGCTTCCAAGGAGGAGGTAGTAGTGGACATCCAAAAATTTATCTGGTCAACCTTGTCTTTAGGTAGTTTCATCTTCTTAGCAATCTCCTTATCTGTAGGGGTGCGTTTTAAGACTTGGGTGAGATGTTCTTTTGTCTTGCGCCATCTAGTAATAAACTCATTCATATAAACGGGAATGCGAATGAGTTTGCCTTGCTCAGCGATGTAACGTGTGATTGCCTGCTTAATCCACCAGGCAGCATAGGTAGAAAAACGGTAACCTCTGCGTGGATTAAATTTATCTACTGCCTTCATTAATCCGAGATTACCTTCCTCAATCAAATCCAAAAGTGGCACCCCTAAATACATATACCTTTTTGCAATATTAATTACCAATCTTAGGTTTGAGCGAATCATCTTCTTGCGTGCCTGTTCATTACCCTGCTTAACCTTCTTGGCTAACTCCATCTCTTCTTCAGAACTTAAGAGTGGAATGTCTTTAATTTCTTTTAGATAATTTTTTAGCGCTTCCATGTTTTATGCCTTTGTTAATTGATACCCAAATCTAAAGGATAATGATGTTAACATTTATATCTTAAATTATTGCCCTTGTCAACATAACTTATGCCGCTTACCACTTCTTATTCAAAATGCAAAAACCTGCTCAGTCCGGTATCAGATACATCCTCAAAGACAATATTACAAGACTACTTAACTTTAGTATAACCATTACTAAACATACATTAAGCAGCCCTAACACAGGAATCAGGAGCGTTCCCCCTAAGATTCCTGCTAACCAACCGCCAATAAGGTCAAAAAAGTAAATCACGCCTGCAGTTAAACCCACACTTTCAGTTTTCTTAAAATATATCTTGCCTGCTAAAGGAAACTCCAGGCCTACCAATAAGCCTGAAAGTAAAAATAAAAGAATCAAGATTGCTACTAAAATTATCTCCTTATCAATATAAACTATCAATAGACCACAAAATAGAGAAAGAAACATTATCATCGCTTCTAACAGGATAAACAGATTCAGGCCGGCTTCATATCTTCTGACCTTTTTTAAGTAGTAACTCATAATACTGCTTCCCAAGGCAATCCCTCCCATAAAGATACTCACCAACATTGCTATCTTATGGTACAGATAACCATAACACACCTGAAAAGCAAATATCAGAATAAGATTTATAAGCATTCCAAAAAAACCTGTGGTGGCAATACCATAAGCAACAGCCAATTGCAAAGACTTGCGTCTAAGCATGATAATAGATAGTATTGCAGTCAATATAAAAATCACCACTGCTATATTGCCCAACTTTAATTCCTTTAAATCTAAAAATATCTTTGGTATAAAATCAGAGAATTTTTTATTCCAGATAACTAACGTCTCAAATACGGCAAAAGGGATAAAATCCTGATTGACCTTTCTGGTTGAGTCTTTTAATAATGCTTGCCTAAACCACATTAACCAGCGAGGATGCAATCTATATTCAAGATAATTTGGTACCAAGATATCTACTTTTCTTATCTGACGCTGGTTAATTCTCTGAATAATTAGCTTGGGATTAACCTCAAGAATATCTTGGGAATCTGAAGCCAAAAATATATTATAATCTCCGGGAATAGTGTGTACATAAGAAAAGGTGACATTTAAAGCATTAGTAATGCAAGCATTGAGGTCCTTTATCCCTTGCTCCAAATAAGTCAAAGAGCCGGGTAACCATAGCGCTATTATTCCCTGTGGATTTAATTTATTTTTAACCAGTAAAAAGAATTCCTTGGTGAAAAGGCGATTGGTAGATAAATCTGAAGGATAAGGCAAACCAATTAAGACTACATCGTATCTATGTGGAGTAGTCCTAACAAAAAATCTGCCATCGGTATTGATGACCTCTATGCGTGGGTCAGCGAACTCCTGCAAGGTCAAATCTGTAGGGTATCTTTTTATCTCCTCTATAATCAGAGGGTCTAATTCTGCATAATCAAGGTGTCTTATAGGATGTTTTAAAACCTCATAGATTAATCCTCCGGCACCTGCACCAATGATTGCCACATCCTTAGGAGAACGATGAAATAGAAGCGGCAGATTTGCAAATTCCTGCACAAAGGTTATATCTGGATAAGGCGTAGTAATTACGGGCAAACCATTATAGAAAAATGTATACTGGTTTTCTCTCTGAGTGACTACTATATTGCCATAGATGGAGTTGCGGTAATCTAACACATTATGTTTTTCCCACTGTCTTTCTATAGAAAGGCGATGCAGACTATTGATGTTTCCGCTAAAATATAGAAATAAAATTATAAAAACCAGAAAAAAGGTAATCCACTTTAATACAATTATGGTTTGAGGAAATAAGAATCTGAACCAAATCCAACAAATTATGAGATTAAGTAAAGAAATGATAAATACAATCTGAAAGGAATGAAGATGTTGAATAAATAAATAGGTAAAAATTATCCCTGCCAAAAGGCTACCTAAGGTCTCCCAAATATAAACCTTACCAATAGAAAAATAATCTTGTTTAAAGTATAAGGAATGTAACTTGCATATACAACTGAACAGCGCACCGTGACAGAAACCCACCAATAAAATAACCAAAAAAGATCCCCAAAATATTATCCCTAAACCTACTGCCTCGCCGGGCAGAATTCCCAACCAAACCTTAACTACCCTAGCAAGATAGATACTAAAAATTGCTCCCAAAGAGAAAATAATTTGTAATATTACAAATATGTTTGATTTATTTTTGAATCGCTCAATATATCTACCAGATAAAAATGCTCCCGCAGATTCAGAGAGCATCCAATTCGCTAAAATAATTCCTATGGTTAACTCATTACCATAAAAGCTCACCAAAAGTTCTCTCAATAACAATGCTTGCGCCACCAAACCGCTAAAACCTATCACCAAAACAACTAATACAAAAATCACACCCTCCCTATATACTTACATTTTGGGTTCAACCTAATCTGTCAAGTTATCTTTTGCAGTTCTTAATAATTCTTTATATTTAAGATAACTTATTACTTGATATAAGCTGTCAAAAAAGGCTACTACGAATCCGTAAAGCCCATCCTTATATCCCCTTTTGCGAATGTAGCGCCTAAAAAATCTATCGATACTGCGCCAAATAATCCTAAACAAGGACATCTGACGAGAAGTATCAACCCATTTCTCTGCCTCCCAGCTACTTTGACGATTCAGACTATCTAAAAAATGCGCAATATCCGGATAGCCTTTATGCACAATATCCTTAGTCAGATGTCCGCATCTTCCATCTATAAATACCCTTGGATGAACCTTTGCCTCTTCGTATCTAATTTTAGTTTTTCTAAATAATCTTACCTTACCCGCAGGATACCAACCACCGTATCTTACCCAATAGTTACCAATATAATTCCTCAGAGGGATAGAAAAACCCACATAAGATGGATTATCCTTTAAAACTTCACTTATCTCTTTTTTTAATTCCTCCGTTACTATTTCATCTGCATCCAAACTTAAAACCCAATCGTTCTTTGCCTGACTATACGCCCAGTTTCGATGTCTACCTTCAATATCCATCTTACGTCTCAATACTCTTGCCCCCATCTCTTCGGCAATTTTAGCAGTCCTATCAGTACTCTCATCATCAACCACAATTATCTCATCCGCCCAACCGCTAACACTCTCAAGGCAATCGACAATATTTTTCTCTTCATTTTTAGCAATTATTACTACTGATAACGAAACATTTAATAAAAGATTCTTTGACATATTAGTTTACATTTAAGGTTCAACTTGATTTGTCAACTTATATAATGCTTGGCGGCTCGTATTTAAAATCTTGGCAGTTTCAGTTGTATTAAAACCACGACTTTTCAGTTGTTCAATTAAATAAAGAATCGCTCTTTTCTCTTCTATAGTATTTTTTCTTTTCTTTTTCCTAAATTCTTCTATCATCCGATCCAATTCAAATTCTTTAGCGATAAAACTTCCATTAAGTTTTTTATTATTAAGGATGCCTAATAAACTTTTAAATATTGATTTTGAAAAATTAATCACAGCCAATGGATTCTCTATTATGTTTCCATAATTCAAGCTCGAATATTTAATCATCATATCTCTATAGATTTGGTAAGCATTTTTTATATCCTCATCTATTATTCTCAAAACAAACTCATTTTTTACAAAACTTCTAATCTCAGAATTGATATATGTTTTTATAGATGACCACCTATAATCTAAAGAATTTTCTATTAATTTTGCCTTTTGGGGGTTTAGATGGATATAAATCGAGCTCCCGATAAGATGTACATCATCCAAACATAAAGATGCCCTATACACACCACAGAAGACATGTCCTTTTCTCTGGTATTTTAGATTAAATCTTACCGCATAAGAAGTATTTAATGAATGCATTGCCTCTGAAAGATTAGGTAGATTAATCTTCAAAAGAAGATGATAATGATTGGGCATCAGACAAAAGGCAAGTATATCTAATTTAAATTCTTGATGCCATTCTTTTAATAAAGAAAGCATAGTTAAATAATCATTGTCCTCTACAAACAATTGTTCACTCCCGGGAGCACGTTGAGTTATGTGATAGATTTCCCCTACTTTAATAACCTTATCTCTATATGGATATCTAAACTCTTCCATTTTAAGTTTAGTTTACAGTTAAGGTTCAACTTGAT
>JAMWDE010000054.1 GCA_023818905.1 Candidatus Omnitrophota bacterium
GACATGCTGGACAAGCACCTGTCTCTTGTGCCCCTGGCCCGGCTGGGCACCGCGGCGGATGTGGCCAATATGGTTGCCTTTCTGGCCTCCGACGAGGCCTCGTACATCACCGGGCAGGTTATTGCTGTGGATGGCGGGATGGTGATGGCATAACTGCAGAGATGTGGAGAGTAAAACCTCTAAAACAACATAGCCTTACTCCACATCTATGTGGTTACAAAGGGAGGAAGAGAGGATGTCAGTTCAAGATAAGGTAAAGTCCATAATTGCAGAGCAGTTAGGTGTAAAACCTGAAGAGGTAACTCCGGAGGCTTCATTTGTGGATGATTTAGGAGCAGACTCTCTTGATACTGTGGAGTTAGTGATGGCCTTAGAGGAGGAATTCGGTATCGAGATACCGGATGAGGATGCGGAGAAGATTACCACCGTAGGTGAAGCAATTAAATATATAGAAGAAAAAGCTGGCAATAAATAATTACTCTTAAAAAGAGAAATACGACATAGACACCCCGCCTTTTATCATGGCGGGGTTTTTAATAAAGAGAGATATTAGTATTAGATATTAAGTGTTAACTAAAGAGGCTTAAGAGACATATGGAGGATAAGCAGAAGGTAGTAGTGACAGGCTTGGGTGTTATCTCTGCGGTAGGTAATGATATTCCCACTTTCTGGGAGGCGTTAAGGGATTCCCGCAGCGGTATAGGGCCTATTACTACCTTTGATGCTTCTGATTTTTCCTGTCGTATTGCGGGTGAGGTTAAAGGATTCAATCCTAATCTTTATGGTTTGTCAATAAAGGATATCAGGCGGATGGATAAATTTGTGCAGTATGCCATAGCTGCTTCAAAACAAGCAGTTTTAGATGCAGGATTGGATTTGGATAAGGAGAATAGGGATAGAATCGGGGTTTTGATCGGTTCGGGTATAGGCAGTCTATATACCATAGAAGAGGAGCATAAGGTTTTATTACAGAAAGGGCCCTCTAAAGTCTCTCCTTTTCTTATTCCCATGCTCATTGTTAATGAAGCATCTGGACAGGTAGCCATTACCTTTGGTTTTAGAGGACCTAATTCTTGTGTGGCTACAGCTTGCGCTTCTGGTTCGCACGCAATTGGCGATGCCTTTAAGATTATCCAACGTCAAGATGCAGATGTGATGATAGCCGGTGGTACAGAGAGCTGTATCACACCCTTAGGAGTAGCAGGCTTCTGCGCCTTAAAGGCACTTTCCACTAACAACGATAAGCCTCAAATGGCAAGTCGTCCTTTTGATTTAAAGCGCGATGGTTTTGTGATGGCAGAGGGCGCTGGTATAGTGATTTTAGAGTCTCTAGAGCATGCCAAAAAAAGGGACGCCAAGATATACGCAGAGATAGTGGGTTATGGTATGTCCTGTGATGCTTACCATATAACCGCTCCTGACCCTCAAGGAGAGGGTGCAGCTATAGCAATGACTCAGGCATTAAGAGATGCGCGATTAAATCCAGAAGAGGTTGATTACATAAATGCCCATGGAACATCTACTAAATTAAATGATGCAATTGAGACCTTGGCGATTAAGAAAGTCTTAGGTAGTTATGCCAAAAGAGTAATGGTTTCCTCTACCAAATCAATGACCGGTCATCTTTTAGGAGCTGCCGGAGGCGTAGAATTTGTAGTTTGTTGTTTGGCTATAAGAGATCAGGTTATCCCGCCTACTATAAACTACGAGTATCCTGATCCCGATTGTGACCTGGATTATGTACCCAATACCGCCCGCTGTGCAAAGGTAGAAGTTTGTATGTCTAACTCTTTGGGATTTGGCGGACACAATGCAACTCTTATAGTTAAAAAATTCAAATAAAGATAATTTACCAAGGTACCACAGCGATATTTTGTTGCTAATATATTAATAAGGTTACAAAATGTACTTCACCAATCAATATTGACATCAAACCAAGATGGGGTACACAATTGCAGAGAAGATACTATTAGCCCATATAGATAAAAATGATATTCAACCTGGTGAATTCATCGAGGCAAGTATAGATTTGGCCTTAGGCAACGATATAACTGCCCCTTTAGCAATTGAGGAATTTAAAAAGGCAGGTTTCAAAAAAGTATTTGATAGAGATAAAATCGTCTTGGTTCCAGACCATTTTACTCCGGCAAAGGACTTACGTAGCGCCCAGCAGTGTAAATTTTTGGCTGATTTTGCTCGAGAACAAAAAATAAGAAATTATTTTGAGGTAGGTTGTGTGGGTATAGAGCATGTACTTTTACCTGAACTAAAGCTAGTTTTGCCCGGAGATTTGGTGATTGGCGCTGATTCTCATACCTGTACCTATGGTGCATTAGGTTGCTATGCTACTGGGGTGGGTTCAACTGACCTTGCCAGGGCTTTTATAGATGGTAGATGCTGGTTTAGGGTGCCAAATTCATTAAAGTTTACTTATACAGGCAGACTTCGCAAATGGCTGACCGGTAAAGACCTGATCTTGTATACCATAGGTCAAATTGGTGTAGATGGTGCTTTAGGTAGGGTAATGGAATTTGTTGGGCCGGTCATCCGTAGACTAAACATGGATGAAAGGTTTACCATATCCAATATGGCTATTGAGGCAGGTGCTTGCGCTGGCATTATCGAACCTGACGAGAAAACCTTAAGATACATTGGGTCTGCGCCACGCAGATTTAAGATTTACAAAAGCGATAAAGACGCATTTTATGAGAAAGCATACGAATATGATGTTTCCGAGTTAGAACCACAGGTTGCTTGTCCATATCTACCCAGCAATGTGAAACCAGTAGGTTCTCTGAAAGATGTCAAACTTGACCAGGTGGTAATTGGCTCCTGTACTAATGGTAGACTTTCGGATTTGAGGATAGCTGCAGAGATCTTGAAGGGTAAAAAGATAAAATCCAGCCTTAGACTCATTGTTATTCCAGCTACGCAGAAGATCTATCTTGAGGCAGTAAGAGAAGGTTTGGTTGAGGTGTTTGTAAAGGCAGGAGGTATTTTTTCTACTCCTACCTGTGGGCCATGTTTGGGTGGACATATGGGTATCCTAACCGAAGGCGAACGGTGTCTAGCTACTACCAATCGCAATTTTGTAGGAAGGATGGGGCATTCTCATTCAGAGGTTTATTTATCTAGTCCGGCTGTAGCTGCAGCATCCGCTATCACCGGAAGGATTACCCATCCCCAGGAGGTTTGATTTTTTATGGTTATAAAAGGCAAGGTGCATAAATTTGGTGATGATATAAATACCGATGATATCATCGCTGCCAAATACTTAGTGACCACAGATGAAAGAGAACTGGGTAGGCACTGTATGGAGAACATCGCTGCAGATTTCTCTAAGCAGGTCTATCCAGGTGATATTATTGTGGCAGGTAAGAATTTTGGTTGTGGCTCTTCTCGGGAACATGCACCATTAGCTATAAAAGGATGCGGGATATCCGCAGTGATAGCCAAGAGTTTTGCTGGGATATTTTTCAGAAATGCCATAAACATCGGTCTGCCATTTTTAGAATTGGAGAATACTGAGGATATCCATCAGGCTGATAAGCTTGAAATAGACTTATCTAATGGTATAATAAAAAATCTAACCCAAGATAAAATATATAAGACGCAACCATTTCCTGAATTTCTCCAGAAAATTATCAGTGTCGCAGGTTTAATAAATTATGTTAAATTAAAAGAAGGAGCGGACAATGAGAATAGAAAAAGAAAAGCATAAGGTCAATATCATCTGTCAGGACGGTTCGTTTATTAAGGGTGTAGTTCATATCAATCCCGGCGAGAGATTATCGGATTTCATCAATGATAGCGACAAAAACTTTATTGTCATTACTAATGCGGAGTTCTACTATATGAGTGAGCCGCGTTCATTCTCTTTGATGTCCAAGCTTTTGCTTAAGAGGGATTTTGTGCTTTTGAATAAGTCAGCCATAAAGTTAATTGAGGAGGCAAAATAATCCATAATGTATAAGATAGCAGTTATACCGGGTGATGGAACAGGCCCAGAGGTAATAAGAGAAGGACTTAGGGTATTAGAGGCGGTAAGTAAAAAATATAATTTTTCTTATCAGACAAAAATATTTGAATTTGGAGGGCAATATTACCTTAAAACCGGCAAAACCCTTCAGGATAAAGACGTAGAGGAACTTAAGCAGTATTCTGCAATCTATCTGGGCGCTATCGGCCATCCTGAGGTTAGGCCAGGAATTTTGGAAAGGGGGATCCTGTTAAAGTTAAGGTTTGATTTAGATCAGTATATAAATCTAAGACCGATAAAGTTATATAATGCTGAATTCTGCCCTTTAAAAGATAAAGGCGCAAAAGATATAGATTTTGTGGTAGTGCGTGAGAATACAGAAGGATTGTATAAAGGGATGGGAGAATTTCAGAATAAAGGCACCCCAAAAGAGGTAGCCATTCAGATTTCTTACAATACCAGATTTGGAATTGAACGTTGTATAAGGTATGCATTCCAGTATTGTAGGAAGAGGAACAAACAGAAAAAACTAACACTCTGTGGTAAAACTAATGTGCTTACTTATGCTTGGGATTTGTGGGAACGCACATTCTACGAGGTAGCAAAGGAATATCCAGATATCCAGACAGATTATGCCCATGTAGATGCTACCTGTATGTGGATGGTTAAAAATCCTGAATGGTTTGATGTGATTGTTACTGACAATATGTTTGGAGATATCATTACAGACTTAGGAGCAATGATTCAGGGAGGAATGGGTATTGCTGCAGGTGGAAATATTAATCCTGAGGGTGTTTCTATGTTTGAACCTATTGGTGGAAGCGCGCCTAAATATACCGGTAAAAATGTGATTAATCCTTTGGCTGCAATCTGTGCGCTTTCTATGATGTTGGAGAATTTAGGCGAGGATAATGCAGCCAAGGCAGTAGAGGAGGCGGTAATAAAGGTAGTAACCACTAAGCTTAAATCTTTAGCTGCTGGCAAGATGGGCTACTCTACCCAGGAAGTAGGAGATTTGGTAATAGAAAATATTTTATAGCGTCGATTTCTAAATGTAACAAGCAATTCGAAATTCAGAAATGAAAAAATATAATGTTGCGGTGGTTGGTGTGGGAGCGGTAGGTCTTGAGATGTTGCGTTGTCTTAAGCAACGCAATTTTCCTATAGCTGAGTTGCGTACATTTGCGCGTTCAGCAAGAGATATAGAGGTGGATGGTCAGAGATATTCTGTAAAGGCAATTACGCCCGAAGGATTTGCAGGGATAGATATTGCCTTATTTGCTGGCACAGAAGGAGAAAAGGGAGCAGCAGTAACCTATGCCCCTGAGGCAATAAAGAGAGGTGCAGTGGTTATTGATAATGGCGCAGATTTTAGAATGAAATCAGATGTCCCTTTAGTAGTACCTGAAGTTAACCCCCAAGATATTAAAAAACATAAAGGCATAGTCGCTAATCCCAATTGTTCTACTATTCAAATGGTGGTTGCCATCTGGCCTATCTATAAGAAGGTAGGTATTAAGCGCATAATAGTTACTACTTTTCAGGCAGCCTCTGGAGCGGGTAAGGAATCGGTAGAACAGTTGAGGAGAGAACTCTTAGAGTTAGGTAAGTCAGAATATCAGAATATCAGAATATCAGAATATCAGAATAGGGTATTACCTCAACAGCTTGCTTTTAATGTTTTCCCCCATATTGGTAACTTTGGAGAATTTGATTATACTACTGAAGAATGGAAATTAGTTAGGGAGACCCATAAGATTATGCATAACAGTAAGATTAAAATCTCTGCTACTACAGTAAGGGTACCGGTAAGGACAGGACATTCAGAGGCGATATACATAGAGACTGAGAGGTCTATTAGTCCTGAAAATGTAAGGGATATTTTAGCTAAGTCAGCTGGCATTGTGGTTATTGATGAACCTAAGAATAATCTATATCCCATGCCCAAGGATGTAGAAGGTCAAGATGCGGTTTTTGTAGGACGTATCCGCAGAGACCCTTTTGTAAAGAATGGTCTTTGGTTATGGGTAGTAGCGGATAATCTACGTAAAGGTGCGGCCACCAATGCGGTACAGATAGCCGAGATATTAATTCAGTAACGCGCTACCAGTTTCTGCAAATGTACTATCTTCCCAAAGCAACCTCCTCAGAGCGCAACCTTAAAATACAATTAGAATATGACGGTACAGGTTTTTGTGGTTGGCAGACGCAGGTCAATGCTAATAAACCTAGCGTCCAGGAGGTTCTTGAGAAAGTCCTTTCAAGAATTCTTCAGGAAAGAATAAAGATTATTGGCTCAGGTAGGACCGATGCAGGTGTACATGCTTTAGCACAAGTAGCAAATTTTAAGACAAAATCAAATATCTCTTTAAATAAATTACTTAACGGCCTGAATTCTCTTCTTCCAGATG
>JAMWDE010000055.1 GCA_023818905.1 Candidatus Omnitrophota bacterium
AACCTTGAATTTGAGTAACAAATTTATTTGTATATGTGGCTACGCCTGAGAGAAACCCTAAGAAATTTAAGGCGACTCTCTCTGCAGATAATATATGGGAAGCTGAACCGTAAAGTTTAGCCAAGACCGTATCTTTATTTACTTTGTAGCCATCTTTGACCAAGGGGACAAATTCTATTTTTCTATTTGCAGTTTTAAAAACAAGCCCTGCAATCTGTATTCCACAGACAACCCCTTTTTCTTTTGCAAGAATAATGGCTTCCTTTTTTATCTTAGGAGAGATTAGAAGTTTAGTAGTGATATCACCTTTACCGATATCTTCCTTTAATGCTGCTATTATGATTTTTTTATCCAACATATTAAAGTAATTCATTGTAGACTCTTTCCAAATGTTCAATTTTATCTTTTGATTCTTGCACTGCTTGTCTTATCCCTTCTACAACCTCTTTGGGAGCTTTCTTGATAAAATCTACTTTTTTTAATAACTTATTTTTACTGTCATAACGGTTCCTTTCCGATATGAGTTTTTCTTCTATTTTTTTCTTCTCCTTGGCTACATCTATTATCCCACCAAAATGCAAAAAGATATCTGTTTGTCCTGTTATATCACTTATAGTTGATTGGGGCCGTTTGTACGAATCTAGGATATTTAGTCTATTTAGTCTACCCAACGCAATAATTATCCCAGAATTCTCTTTGATAAGTCTTTTAACTGTGGCCTTGTGTGGATAGATAGAGACCTCTATTGTCTGTTCCGGTTTGATTTCAATCTCAACACGCATGTTCCTTATTTTTCTAATGACTTCAAAAATTATCTCTGTCATTCTTTCTGTTTTTCTATCAATCATCTCCTCATGGATGTGCGGCCAAGATTGAACCATTATGCTACCATTATGTATATTATCCTTATGTATCCTCTGCCATATATCTTCGGTAATAAATGGCATAACAGGATGCAATGCCCTGAGAAATTCCTCTAAGATTTTATACATTACTAATTGGTTATGAGGATTTCTGATGTCATATTTGATTATCTCTAAATACCAGTCGCAAAAATCATGCCATAGGAAACCGTACAGTAAATTAGCAACATCATTGAAACGATAATTATCTAATGCCGCATTGACCTTTTTTAAGGTACTATAGAAACGGCTTAAAATCCAACGGTTAAAAATACTCAACTGTTCTTTTTCAAAAAATACACAGAGGTCAGTATTAGTTTTTGACATATCTAGATTCATAATTACAAAACGTGCGGCATTCCAGATTTTATTGGCGAAATTTCTGCCCTGGTGGAATTTATCTTTAGATAAGAATATATCCTGGCCAGTTGCGGTTAAAGAAATCAAGCTAAACCTTAATGCGTCAGCACCATACTCATTTATGATTTCTAAAGGATCAATGATGTTACCCAAAGATTTGGACATCTTTTTCCCTTCAATATCCCTTACTGTACCATGTATATAAACATCCTTAAAGGGGATATCCTTCATAAACTCTATTCCTGCCATAATCATCCGCGCCACCCAAAAGAAAATTATCTCTGAAGCAGTTACCAGAACCGAGGTGGGATAAAAATATCTAAGTTCTGCCTCTTTTTTTGACCTTTCTTTATCATCTTCTATCTTAAATGGCCAACCAAAAGTGGCAAAAGGCCATAGCCATGAAGAAAACCATGTGTCTAGAACATCCTCGTCCTGATAGATATCTTCATAACCACATTCAGGGCATCTCTGTGGTCTTACGCTTGAAACAATAACTCCTTTTGTTGTATCGCTTCCTCTAGTTGTGACAAGTTCTTCTTTATAACATCTACGGCAATAATAAACTGGTAGACGGTGTCCCCACCAAATCTGCCTTGAGATACACCAATCTCGGATATTTTCCATCCAATTTAGATAAATCCTTGTCCATTTCTTAGGATAAAACCTTATCTTCGCCTGTTTTACTACTCTTATGGCTGGTCTTGCCAATGGTTTCATCTTCACAAACCACTGTTTTGATAAGTATGGCTCAACAAGGGTATCGCAACGATAGCAGTGCCCCGCAGATAATATGTGTGGTTCAATTTTCTCCAGTAACCCCTCTTTTGTTAGTGCCTCTACCACTGCCTGACGGGCTTCAAATCTATCCATTCCTTTAAACACATCTGCATTTTCATTCAAGCGTCCATCCGGATACATTATGTTTACAAATTCAAGTTTGTGTTTTTTACCTAAGAGATAGTCATTAGGGTCATGTGCTGGTGTTACCTTCACTGCACCTGTGCCAAATTCCATATCCACTATGCTATCGGCAATTATCCTTATCTCTCTTTTTATAAGAGGTAAGATCACTGTAGCACCAATCAATTTATTATACCTCTTATCCTTTGGATTAACTGCCACAGCAGTATCGCCTAACATTGTTTCTGGTCGAGTTGTTGCTACTACGATATAGTCATTTGCTATCTGATGCTTATTTCTCTTTGCCCCCTGACTGATAACTGATGAGCGTTGATCAATAAGTAGAGGATATCTTATATAATAAAGATTTCCTTCTATCTCTTTATGCGGTGCTTCTTCATCAGACAGTGCAGTTTGGCAACGAGGACACCAGTTGACAATATAATTATCCTGATAGATGACTCCCTTTTTGTAGAGCCTAACAAAAACTTCGGTTACTGCCTGGGAATATCCCTCATCCATAGTAAACCGCGAGTGCCTCCAATCGCAGGAGGCGCCCAATCTCTTAAGCTGATTAATAATAGTTGAACCGTATTGTTGTTTCCATTGCCAGACCCTCTCGATGAATTTCTCTCTTCCTAGGTCTTGTCTTTTAAGCCCTTCCTTGGCTATTGCCTTTTCAACCACATTCTGCGTAGCAATTCCGGCATGGTCAGTTCCAGGCATCCAGAGTGTTTCATCGCCTTTCATACGATGATAACGAATAAGGATATCCTGAATTGTGTTATTTAAGGCATGTCCCATATGAAGTATGCCTGTAACATTGGGTGGAGGGATAACTATACAGAAAGGCTTTTTAGAAGGATCTGGCTTGGCAGTGAACAGGTTGTTCTCTTCCCAGAATCTATACCATTTCTCCTCGGTATGTTTGGGGTTATACGCAGTAGTATATGTATCATCCATCTTAAAATCTTGCCTTCGTGAAATCTATCCTGGAGTCTAATTACCTTTTTAGATAGGTGGCTTCCTAAGACATTTGCTTGATACGACCAAAGGAGTTTTTAGTTCAGCTGTTTTTGTGATAATCACCTAATATGCCTATGTAATCAAGCATTGATTTTATCCTTTAACAACTTATACTCTATGCTATCCACCAGTGCCTGCCAGGATGCCTCAATGATATTCTCTGATACGCCGATAGTGCTCCATGTATCAGTTTCGTCCTGTGATTGTATAAGTACACGCACACGCGCAGCCGTGCCTGCTTTTTCATCCAAAACGCGTACCTTAAAATCAGAAAGATGCATCTTAGACAGTGTAGGATAAAAATCCTTCAGTGCTTTACGTAGTGCATTATCCAAGGCGTTTACTGGGCCGTCTCCTTCTGCAGCGGTATGTTCTTTTACTCCCTTCACCTTGATTTTTATAATTGCCTCGGAAGTAATCTTCTTATCCGATTGTTTATCCACCACTACTCTAAATCCTTCTAATTCAAAAAACCTTCTATACTTCTTAAGTGCCTTTTTCATCAATAGCTCAAAAGAAGCCTCAGCTGCCTCAAAATGATAACCTTGATGCTCTAGATTCTGGATAAGTTTTAGAATCCTCTTTGTCTTAGTATCAGTTTTAGTTAAATCTAATTCCAAACCTTTTGCGCGTACAAGAATGCCGCTTTTACCTGCTAACTCTGAAATCAATATCCTGCGTCGGTTTCCTACCAGTGAAGGTTCTATATGTTCATAAGTCGTAGGATTTTTCATTACCGCATTTATATGTACTCCACCTTTATGGGCAAAGGCAGAAACACCTACATAGGGCTGGTCATTACGTTGTTTCATATTGCTTATCTCGCTCACAAAATGCGAAACCCTCGTAAGTTCTTTCAATCTGCTATCGTCGATACAATCTATGCCGAGTTTCAATTTAATATTAGCGATGATAGGGATAAGGTCTGCGTTACCACAACGCTCCCCATAACCATTGATTGTGCCCTGAACCATATCGCAACCTGACTCTATAGCTATCAAAGAATTGGCAACTGCCAGACCCGCATCGTTATGGCAGTGAATACCTAAAGAAACTCTTATATGAGGCTTAACCTCTTTGACTATCTTGGCAATCTCTGATGTAATTGTGCCGCCATTGGTATCACAGAGGACCACTACTTTAGCGCCTGCCTCTTGGGCAGTTTGTAGGCACATTAAACTGTAGTCTCTGTTTGTCCGATAGGCATCAAAAAAATGTTCAGCATCATAAAAAACAACCAGACCTTTTGATACAAGGAAACTTATTGTATCCCTAATCATATTCAGGTTTTCTTCAAGACTGGTTTTTAAAACTTCCCTGATATGCAAATCCCAAGTTTTTCCAAAAATAGTGGCAAATCTTACCTGTGATTTTAGAATAGCCCTTAGATTATTATCGCTTGAAGCCATTGTATGTGGTTTACGGGTTGAACCAAAGGCAACAATCACACTATTTTTAAGCTTTCTTCTGGTTATCTTTAGAAAAAATTCCATATCCTTGGGGTTTGAGCCAGGCCAACCACCTTCTATATAGTGTATACCCAATCTATCCAATTCTTGTGTTATACGGATCTTATCCAAAACAGAATAAGAGATACCTTCTGACTGTGCTCCATCCCTAAGGGTAGTATCGTACAATTTAATCTTTGTCATCATCCACCTCTATTCTAAAAATTTCATAGAGAAAATAATTATTTGGCAAGGGCAAATTTTTTATGAATCGCCCTTGTAGCAAGTTCGGCAAAACGTTTTCTTATAATACAGGATATACTTATATCTGAAGTGGAAATCATCTCAATATTAATCCTATTTTCAGCCAATGCCTCAAACATTTTAGCTGCTACTCCAGGATGAGACTTCATCCCTACTCCCACAATGGATACACGCGCAATATCCTCATCCTGTAGAACGTCACCTGCTTTTATATCCTTTGCTATCTGTTTAGTAAGCTTTATGACTTTGGGTAAAATTATCTTATCTACAGTAAACGATATATCAGTCTGACGCAAATGACTTACATTCTGAACAATCATATCTACGCTGATTCCGTGGACAGCCAGCTCTTTGAATATCCTTGCTGCAATCCCTGGTCGGTCAGGGACATTACACACGGTAATCTTTGCTTCTGACTTATTAACAGTTACGCCACTTACCACCACATCTTCCATCTTCTTAACCTCCCTTAGAATCATAGTGCCTGATTTTTTTGAAAAGGATGAACGCACATGTATAGGGACATTGAACTTCTTTGCTACCTCAATTGAGCGTGCCTGCATAACCTGAGCGCCTAGAGATGCCATCTCTAACATCTCATCATAGGTAATGGCTTCTAATTTTCTTGCTTTAGGTTCTATGCGAGGATCAGTAGTATATATACCCTCCACATCAGTGTATATCTCACATTCTTTCGCATTTAGCTCTTTTGCTAAAGCCACAGCAGTCAAATCCGAACCCCCGCGACCTAAAGTGGTTATATCTTGGTTAAAGGTAACTCCCTGGAATCCCGCAACTATTACAATCTTGTCATTGTTCAGTTCCTGTTTTATCTTATCTGTATTTATTTTTATAATCCTAGCACGTGTATGGCTGGAATCAGTAATGATACCTACCTGGATACCAGTAAATGATATCGCCTCATACCCTAACTTATGGATTGCCATTGCTAATAAAGCCACAGATACCTGCTCGCCTGTGGAAAGAAGCATATCCATTTCGCGTTCAGAAGGCTCTGGATTGATTCTATTCGCCAATTTTATCAACTCGTCAGTAGTATCTCCTAATGCGGATACAACTACTACTAAATCATACCCTTTCTTCTTATAGCTTACTATCCTCTTTGCCACATTTTGTATACGTTCTACATTGGCAAGCGAAGAACCGCCGAATTTCTGCACCATTAAACCTTTACCCATTTTGCCTTACCTTTGGAATAATTTTATGACTCATCATGAGATGGAGTAATACTGATTTTGCATTCAGATGGAGAAGTAGTTATGTTTTTTCTTAATAGGATACGTATGACCTCAATAGACATAAATCCTGCTAACAGAATAAGGATTATAGAAACTATAAATAGCGCGATATCTTTCTGTAGATAAT
>JAMWDE010000056.1 GCA_023818905.1 Candidatus Omnitrophota bacterium
CGCTTTGCCTCGCCAAAGCCGAGCTGGACGGCATTGTAGCCGTCCTTCTCTTTCGTCTTCTTCTGGGTGACAACGCAGGGGCCAGCCTCAATGGCTGTCACCACCGTTTCGCCATCTTCGCGAAATAACTGGGTCATGCCTATCTTCTTACCTAATATCCCTATCATCTCATTACTACATTGTATATCTACATCATGGGCACTCTGTCTACCCTTACAATGCTGTAAAACTATTAACACTACAACAAGGTTACCTTATCTCCGCATCTACTCCCGCAGGCAGATTAAGTTTTCTTAACGCATCTATGGTTTTGGAGGTGGGTTCATAAATATCTATAAGTCTCTTGTGCGTTGATAATTCAAACTGCTCGCGAGATTTCTTATCAATAACTGGAGAACGTAAAACAGTGTAAATCTCCTTTTTAGTAGGAAGCGGTACTGGACCACATAACCTTGCGCCGGTACGCTTTACTGTCTCTACAATCTCCGAGACTGCCTGGTCTAAAAGACGATAGTCGTATGCCTTAAGTCTTATGCGTATCTTTTGCATATTTACATTTTTTAAACTACTGCCAACCTGATACATTCAGCAGTTTAGCAGTTGACTAGTTTAATCAATCTAAGCAATAACTTCTGTTACCACCCCTGCACCTACTGTGTGACCACCCTCTCTGATAGCAAAACGCGATTCCTTTTCCAAGGCTATAGGCGCAATCAACTCTATCTCCAAAGTCGCATTATCTCCGGGCATAACCATCTCAACGCCTTGAGGGAGCTTTACACTTCCAGTTACATCTGTAGTGCGAAAATAGAACTGAGGCCTATAACCGCTAAAGAAAGGTGTATGCCTTCCGCCCTCTTCTTTAGTCAAAACATAGACCTGTGCCTTAAACTTGGTATGTGGAGTAATGGATTTAGGAGCAGCAATAACCATACCGCGCTCCAGGTCTTCCTTTTCTACGCCTCTTAAAAGTAAACCCACATTATCTCCTGCCTGACCTTCATCTAGGGTTTTTCTGAACATCTCAATACCAGTGACTACTGTCTTTCTTACCTCTGGTCTTAATCCCACTATCTCTACTTCATCATTCAGTTTAACCTTACCCCGCTCAATCCTACCAGTCCCCACTGTACCTCTTCCTTCAATACTAAATACATCCTCCACTGCTAAAAGGAATGGTTTATCTATTTCTCTTACCGGAACAGGAATAAATTCATCAACCGCTTTCATTAAATCTAAGATGGGTTTACAATCAGGATGATTGGGGTCATTGGAAGCCTGGAGAGCCTTTAAAGCACTTCCCCTGATTACTGGCGTCTTATCGCCAGGGAAACCATACTTACTGAGTAACTCCCTTACTTCCATCTCTACCAGGTCAATTAACTCTTTATCTTGCACCACATCCACCTTATTCAGAAATACCACCATTGCCGGAACATTAACCTGACGGGCCAAAAGTATGTGCTCACGGGTTTGGGGCATTGGACCATCTGCTGCAGATACTACCAAGATTGCACCATCCATCTGGGCAGCGCCGGTGATCATATTTTTGATATAATCTGCGTGGCCAGGACAATCGATGTGGGCATAGTGCCGATTATCTGTCTCATATTCCACATGAGCAACAGAGATAGTTAGTATCTTAGATTCATCCCTTACCGCGCCTCCTTTTGCTATATCAGCATATTCCCGCGGTTGAGCCTTACCTAATTTCGCTAACACATGAGTAATCGCAGAAGTCAAAAGAGTCTTACCATGGTCGATGTGTCCTATAGTTCCAATATTTAAGTGTGGTTTAGTCCTTACAAACTTCTCCTTAGCCATTAACCCACCTCCTTGTTAACTGCTGGTACCCAACAGTATTTTTCATCATAAAACCGGCAAAGCTGTAATCTTGCCTCATTCCCCTCTTTCTCCTTAAAACCTTACAGAAGTAAAACCTGTGATGATTCTTTCTGCTATATGTGAAGGCACCTCTGCATAATAAGAGGGCTCCATTGTATAGGAGGCGCGACCTTGAGTCAACGAGCGCAGTACCGTAGCGTAGTTGAATACCTCTGCCAAAGGTACATATGCCCTGATAGCCCTGACATTGCCGCGTGCGGCCAACGAAGATATTTTGGCGCGCCGAGAATTTAAATCACCTATTACCGTACCCATATATTCCTCAGGCACCACAATCTCCATATCCATAATTGGCTCCAGTAAAACAGGGCTTGCCTTTTTTAGACCATCATTGAATGCCATGGCTGCTGCCATCTTAAAAGCCAATTCTGAAGAATCTACTTCATGGTAGGAACCATCCACCAAGGTTACTCTCACATCAGTAACAGGATAACCCCCTAGGATTCCACTGCGGCTAGCATCCATAACCCCCTGCCTTACTGCAGAGATAAACTCACGTGGTATAACCCCTCCTTTTATCTTCTCCTCAAAACTAATGCCTTTACCTGGCGCATCTTGGGGCTCCATCTCTATCACTACGTGTCCATACTGGCCTTTGCCTCCAGTCTGTTGGATAAATTTGCCGGTTGCATTTACTTTCTTAGTAATGGTCTCCTTGTAGGCCACCTGGGGTAGACCCACCTGGGCCTCCACATTAAAATCCCTAAATATCCTGTCTATGGCTATTTCAAGATGCAATTGCCCCATACCAGCAATAATGGTCTGACCTGTCTCCTGATTATAAGTAACCTTGAAAGAGGGGTCTTCCTCTTCTAATTTATGTAAAGCAAGGCTCAATCTTTCTTGGTCCTGTTTTGTCTTTGGCTCAATCGCTTGTTGAATCACAGGCTCAGGAAAACGTATGGATTCTACTAGAATAAGATTTGACTCTTCGCAGAGCGTATCACCAGTTTTAGTCTCCTTCAATCCTGCTACTGCCACTATATCTCCGGTCAAGGCCTCATTTATTATCTCTTGGTGATTAGCATGCATACGTAAAATCTTTGTTATCCGCTCCTTTTGTCTTTGAGAAACATTAAAGACCTCCTGACCCTGTTGCAATCTGCCAGAATATAACCTTAAGTAGTTGAGCCTACCTACGTAAGGGTCTGTACTTACCTTAAAACACAATGCACAAAAAGGAGCATCATCTGAGGCAACAATCTCTTCATACTCATTGGTTTGTGGTTCTATGCCCTTCACAGGTGGACGGTCAGAAGGTGAAGGCAGATAATCACAGATGGCATCCAGCAGTGGTTGTACTCCTCGATTGCGCAATGCTGCTCCACAGAGAACTGGAACGAATCTATTATTTATCACTGCCCTCCTGATAACCTCTTTTATCTTACTGACACTAATCTCTTTGCCTGTTACAAATTCTTCCATTATAGAATCATCTACCTCAGCAATGCGCTCTAAGAGTATCTGGCGGTAGTGCTCAACCTCTTTTAAGAACTCTGAAGGCACCATCTGAATATCATAATCTCTACCTAACTCATCCTTATACAAAAACAATCTCTTTTCAATAAGGTCGAAAACCCCCTTGAATTCATCTGCTTGTATATAAGGAAGTTGTACCGCGGCTGCATTTGCTCCTAATTTCGTATGCATCTGCTCAATCACCTCAAGAAGATCGCTTCCCTGTCTATCCATCTTATTTACAAATGCTATTCTGGGAATGCTGTATTTATCTGCCTGACGCCAAACCGTCTCTGATTGTGGCTCCACTGCACCCACTGCACAAAATATCACTACCACCCCATCTAAAACCTTCAAAGACCTCTCTACCTCTACTGTAAAATCTACGTGTCCAGGCGTATCAATGATATTGATCTGACAATCACGCCAACTGCAAGTAGTACAGGCAGCAGTAATAGTAATACCTCTTTCCTGCTCTTGAACCATCCAGTCCATAGTAGCAGTCCCCTCATCCACCTCACCGAGCTTATAGGTCTTACCAGTGTAGAAAAGCATGCGCTCAGTGGTGGTGGTTTTGCCTGCATCGATATGGGCAATTATTCCGATATTTCTGACTTTTTCTAAAGGTATCTTTCTCATAGCTATTTGGGACTACGCTATTCTGCTTTAATCCTCACACAATTCTAAGATATCCTAACTTACCATCTAAAATGAGCAAATGCCTTATTTGATTCCGCCATCTTATGTGTATCATCTCTTTTCTTTATAGCTAAGCCCTCTCCTTTATAAGCAGCAATGATCTCTTCAGCTAGCTTCTCTTGCATTGCCTTGCCTTTTTTGGCCCGTGCAAAATCTCTCATCCAACGCAGAGCAATAGATACGCCTCGCTCCTGCCGTACTTCCACAGGAACTTGATAAGTTGCTCCACCTACTCTTCTGGGTTTCACCTCTAAACGAGGACGCACATTCTCTATTGCCTTATGAAAGACTTTTAAAACGTCAGGTTCATTAAGCTGTTTTTTTATCAGATCAAAGGCACCATAAACAATCTTTTCCGCAATTGACTTTTTACCTTTGAGCATCACCATATTAATAAACTGCCCCACTACTTTGCTGTTAAATTTTGGATCAGGTAAAACTTCTCTTTTAGCTGCTTTTCTTCTTCTCATCTCTGTTTTTTATTTGGGCCTCTTTGCTCCATATTTAGAACGTGATTTCTTGCGTTGATTAACACCCGCAGCATCCAATGTTCCCCTTACAATATGATACCTTACACCTGGCAAATCCTTCACCCTACCACCCCTTACTAAAACAATAGAGTGCTCTTGTAGATTATGACCTTCACCAGGTATATAAGCAGTTACCTCTATACCTGTGGTTAATCTTACCCTGGCAATCTTTCTCAATGCAGAGTTGGGTTTCTTAGGAGTCATGGTGCGCACCTGCAGACACACGCCCCTTCTCTGCGGACAACCCTTTAAGGCTGGAGATTTTGATTTCTTACGTTTTGAAATCCTACCCAATCTGATAAGTTGCGAGATTGTAGGCATAGTTATTTTCCCTTATTAGATTCCTTATCAACCTTACTGACAGAGTCTGCGGAAATCTTATCTTCTGTTTTCTTAACTACTTCGATATCGCGATGCTCGGGAAAACCTGTTCCAGCGGGTATAAGATGACCAACGATAACGTTTTCTTTTAAACCAAACAACCCGTCATATTTTCCTGAAGCTGAGGCTTCTGTAAGCACGCGTGTAGTCTCCTGGAAGCTGGCTGCAGAGATAAAGCTCTCTGTAGTCAAAGAGGCCTTGGTAATACCCAATAAAAGTGACGTAGCTAATGCCGGCTTTCCACCCTTCTTAATTACACGCATATTCTCTTTCTGGAATCTTCTTTTATCCACCTGTTGCATAGGTAAAAATTCTGTATCACCGGGGTCTTCAATTCTTACCTTCTTTAACATCTGTTTGATGATCAACTCTATATGCTTATCGTTTATACGCACACCTTGAAGTCTATAGACCTCCTGAATTTCGTTAACTAAATACTCCTGAAGTATCTTATCACCACAAACCCTTAATATATCCTGCAATACTACCGGACCATCGGTTAACTGTTGACCTGCAGTCACCTTATCGCCCTTATAAACATTTGGATGTTTCCCATGAGGTATAACATATTCTCTCTGCATCCCTGTGGGCGACTTCACAATGATTACCCTCTGACCTCTTTTAGTCTCTCCGAACTCTACAAAACCATCTATCTCACTTATAATTGCGGGATCCTTGGGACGCCTTGCCTCAAATAATTCAGCCACACGTGGAAGTCCACCGGTAATATCTCTAGTCTTTACAAATAAACGTGGTATCTTAGCCAAAAGTTCACCTGCCTCTACGCGCTGTCCGTCTTTAACTAATATGTGAGCTCCTACAGCAATAGGATAGATTCCCAAAACCTCTTCCTCTTCATCTAAAATCAATATCTGAGGATGGTATTCCTGCTTATGCTCTACTACTACCTGTTCAGTTATCTTTGTAACAGGGTTGAGTTCCTGTCTTACGGTAACGCCATCCTTAAGGTCTTCGTACTTAACCCTTCCGGAAACCTCTGTAAGGATAGGAGAGGTGTAAGGGTCCCAACGTACAAATGCTATAGCCTTTGCTATTTCTTCACCATCAGCTACACTTACAACTGCTCCTTGCGTCACAGGATAACGCTCAAGTTCCCTACCCTGTTTGTCATTTATACTGATTGAACCGTTTCTATTTAAAACGACGAACTCTTTACCTTTAGGCACAACTCTCAGATTATGATATTTTACGATACCTTTATTTTTTGATTTTACAAAA
>JAMWDE010000057.1 GCA_023818905.1 Candidatus Omnitrophota bacterium
CACAAGCCTGACCAATGATTATCGGTCCAGAACCAATCATAAGTATTCTCTTAATGTCTCTACGTCTGGGCATCTTAATTCTCCTTTATCATCTTAAGAAATTGATAGAATATAGGGTTTGTCTCCTGAAAGCCTGGACTTACCGGATAATACTGTACAGCCAGAAACCTGAATCTCTTACTCTCCATCTCTTCAATGCTACGGTCATTGAGATTGTATCCAGTAATCTTTATCTGTCTTACACTACTCAGAGATTCTGGCTCAACCATCCAAGAGTGATTCTGTGCTGTAATCTCTGCCTTATAAGAATGGGGCCTTGCCATAGGGTAATTTAACCCGTGATGTCCCAATTTCATCTTTTTTAACCTTGCGCCAAAGGCCAAAGCTAAAACCTGGTGTCCTGTAGCTATCCCTAAAATAGGCAACTTGCCTATGATTGGCCTTAGCTTCTCAGCTATCAGATTCAATCCTTGCACTTGCTCAGGACCACCAGAGATAATTAAACCTTGGGGTCTTATTTTAAGAATCTGTTGTGGTAAGGTATGATGAGGGAATATGTATAGGCTACATCCCAAAGTAAGTAATTGTTCTAATATATCTTTGGTGGTGCCCAAATCTAAAATTGCTATCCTGTATTTTGCCTTGGCTCTGCGCATAGTCTTAGGCTCAGTTACAGAGACCCTGGATAGATAATTCTGGGATTTTTCTTCTTTAGAAAAATCTCCTATCTTAGATAGTAATTCTTTGACATCTGTGCTCTGCGTAGAGATAACCCCTAACATCTGACCTTTATGTCTAAGGTGCACGGCTAAACTACGTGTATCTATCTCGCTAAGGATTAGAAAATTGTGCTCTCTGGCAAACTCATCCAGACTTGCCTGTGCCTGCCAATTAGAATATATACGGGATTTCTCCTTTATTACTAAGGCAGCAGGCCATATCCGCTCTGAAAGATTGAATTTGGAGGCTACCCCATAATTACCAATCAAAGGATAAGTAAGTACTAAGATTTTACCTATGTTGGCTGGGTCTGTGATTAGCTCCTGATAACCCACTACTGCGGTATTGATGATCAACTCACCTATCTGTTCTGTTTGGATATTTGCCTGTCCCCAAAAAGTCCTTCCATCCTCTAACACCAAGATTGCCCTCATAGTCTGTTCTCCTTCTGTCTTTGTATAATAATTTCTTTAATTTTGCTTATTGCTTCATCCGCTGTATTTGCCTTTATGACTCCTTTAATCTCCCATGAACAAAGACTTATTACCGGAATACCAAACTGCAGACAAAAAGCAATCTCAGAAAGAGTCCCTGCTTCACCAGGTAGGGCAACTACCACATCTGCAGTCTTTACCACCAAAACATTTCTGGCTAAGCCTAAACCAGTAGGAATAACTATATCTACATAAGGATTCGCCTCTTTTTTATCATAACCTGGTATAATACCAATGGTTAGACCGCCCTCTTCTTTAAAGCCTTTACAAACTGCCTCCATCACACCACTTAAACCGCCACAAACAAGAATTTCAACCACTTTAGCCAATTTTTTGCCCAAATTTTGGGCTAAATCTTCCACTTCATCCGAACATTTATGCCCTCCAACCACACCTACAATTTTCTTATGCATAATTATGGTATCCTATTTTTCTTCTTTCAATACTTAGTCTTATTTTTTATGCGCCTGGCGGGAATCGAACCTGCACACATGGCTCCGGAGGCCATTGCCCTATCCATTAGGCTACAGGCGCGTATTTTTAAAATTGACCCTACTAATCATTATAGAGCTAGTTGTTAGGATTTAAGGTCTATATTATAAGATCTTATCTGAGATAAGATAAACTCTTTGTCTTGAGTCTTAAATTGCTGGATAGAAAATCTCTTAAAACTGCTTACTCCTTTCTGAATAAGTAGGCTTTGCATATAATCAAGGCATCTTTGATTACCCACCCCACTACCATAAGTAGTAAATAAAACTACGGGTTTTTGATTTATGCCAAAACATCTGTCTATATACGTATTAATCGCCGGAGCCGGAGCAAATGCCCAAACCGGGCTACCAAAGCAGATTAAATCATAGTTAGACAAATTAAAGTCTGTGGGCTCAAGTCTTGCCCTTGTGTGTATAAATGCCCTGAGCGCTTGAGAAAGAAACTTATCTGATTCATCCAAAGTTTTGAGGGCAATCAAGGTGGTCTCTGCTTTTGATTCAAGATATTCTGCTAAAATCTCTGCCACCTTTCTGGTGTTACCAGTATAAGAATAGTATACAATCACGCTTTTCATCAAAACAGACTTAACTGTTTTTGGGAATCTTTGGGTTTTTCATCGTGGTTAAAAATAGAGATTATCCCATACTCTCCGTCAAAGCCTGGCTTTATATTCACCTTTCCCTTCCGCATCCTCAAGACACCTTCTGCTATCTGTGCAGGTAAACCTTTTAGTAATTCTTCTTCGCTGACTCGCAGTAAAATATCAAATTCTGTACCAAAGTTAGCCACCAGGTTTCTATAATCCTTATCCACAGTCAAAGAGGTCTTAGAAATACCTTTTGCTTCAGCAATAATTTCATCTAAGGGAATAAGGTTCTTATAAGGAATAGCGTTAGAAGGTACGTAGCCAGCTGGTCTATCTGCAAGCTGCTCTACTCGGCTCATCACTCCCACAGTAATTGGTCTTAAACACTTAGGACACTTGCCTCCATACTGTTTAGTTTCTTGAGGTGATAGCCTTACTCCGCAGAGTCTATGCCCATCAAAGTGGTATTTACCCTCTTCGGGGAAAAACTCAATAGTACAAAGAAATCTCTTTTTATCTTTGTTTCTTAAAACTTCCCTGATAGTCTGATAATTCAACTCGCAGTCAAAAATATTTGCCTCACGGCCTATTTTGCGTGGACTGTGACTGTCTGAATTACTAATCAGACTGAACCTATCCAAGCAGGATAAGCGCCAATTCATTGCTGGGTCAGAAGACAAGCCAGTCTCCAAGGCAAAAATCTTAGGGGTCTGCTCTTCAAAACAATCCTCTATCCTATCAAATCCAGACATAGAACCAAAAAGACTAAACCAAGGGGTCCAAATATGGCTTGGCACAATCATACAGTTTTCATCTATATCAAAGATGAGCCGCACCAACTCAGCAGCATCCAGCCCTAAAATCGGGCGGCCATCTGAAGCAATATTGCCATAACGCGCTATGGTGGCGTTAATCTTATCCACTGTTCTAAAGGATGGGCTAAAGATCATATTGTGTATGCGATAGTTTCTTTGTTTCTTGGAATATACGCTACTAATCTCAGCGGTAAGGATAAAGTAGACATCCTGAAATTTATATAAACCATTACCTAGATCCTCTAGATTTGCCTTTAGCTCCTCCAGCCAGAGATGATGAGTAAAATCGCCTGTGCCCATCAAGGTGATGCCCTTTATCTTTGCCCACTCGGCAATGTGTTTTATATCCATATCATGGCTAGTGGCTCTAGAATATTTAGAATGGATATGAAAATCAGCAATAAATTCCATCTTGTTATATATTTTATATGCGCATTAACACTATTTCCTTCTCAACTCTATAATCCGCCTAACTTATAATGAACCTATCTCTTTTAAGGTATTCTCAACATTCTTCCAATGTGTGCCTGACCAGTAGATACGTTGACACCGAGGACAAATAAAGAATTCATCTTGCGTGTTAAAAACATACTCTGGCACTTTCTCTTTTATTGCCCTCTTATCAACATGTTCTAATTCCAGATTACAAATAGTGCAACGGCTAAACATCAATTCCGGGTTTGGTCTGATGGAAAACTTCTCCAAAACCTCGGTAAGTTGGGACTTCAATTGCCCTTGGGTGATAACAAGAATCTTAATACCTCTGGCTTTAGGTAGTCTGTGGTTACGGGTAATGATTACTCTTTCCTCGCGCAGTGCCTGGATGATCAGAGAGCTGGGATTCCCCTGATTAAAATACTCGGCATCCAATCCTAAAATCCTAAGCCACTTTGCCAATCTGCCTAACTCTTTAGTCAATATAAATTTCACTTTTATCCATGATATAGAATCCTACCTGCATAGATGGTATATAGCAGTTTACCTGTTAATGTCCTTTCCAGAAAGGCTGAGTTTTTAGACTTAGAGGCAATTTCTTCTTTAACCACCTTCCAAGTCTTTTTAGGGTCAACTATCGCCACATCTGCATCTGCGCCTACGCTTAAGGTGCCTTTGTTTATATTTAAAATCCGAGCAGGATTAAGACAGAACTTTTCTACCAACTGCTTCCAGGTCAAAATACCTGGCAAAACCAATTCAGTTATAGCCACTGCCAACTCTGTCTCCAAGCCAATTACCCCAAACTCTGCCCGTTCAAATTCTATATCCTTCTCACTCTCCGTATGTGGCGCATGATCTGAAGCAATCACATCTATAACACCTAAGGCAAGGCCCTGTTTGATTGCTTCCACATCTTCTTTAGACCTTAAAGGTGGGTTAATCTTCATATTGGTATCATAACCCAAAACTGCTTCCTCAGTAAGAGAAAGGTGGTGCGGAGTAACCTCACAGGTAACCTTAAGACCTCTTTTTTTTGCAGAGGCCACAATCTCCACCGATTCCTTACAGCTCAGATGGGCAATGTGGATAGGACAGCCCGCCTTCTCAGCTAAATTTATGTCGCGCTTGACCCTTGTGTACTCTGATTCCTTAGATATACCCCTTAACCCCATGCGGGTGGAAGTAAAACCTAGATTGACCACCCCATCTTTAGAAAGGGCCTTGTCTTCACAATGGGCAATTACTAAAACCTTGTGCCTTCTTGCCTTTTTGAGCGCCTCAAAAAATAGTTTCTCTGAATCCACAGAAAAACCATCATCACTGATAGCTAATATGCCTTCCTTCTTCATCAGGGCGATATCAGTCAGTTCTTGCCCTAAACGCCCTTTGGTAATAGCCCCACAGATAAATACTGCAATCTGCGCATTGTGACGGATAATGTCTTTTAATAATCTGATGTTTTCTGGAGAGTCTATAGCCGGTTCTGTATTAGGCATAGCCAAAACAGAGGTGACCCCACCTTTAAGCGCTGCTTTTGTGCCGGTATAAATTGTCTCTTTATCTTCTCTACCTGGTTCTCGTAAATGCACATGCATATCCACTATCCCCGGCATCACTATCTTATCTTTGGCATCTATAACTTCATCTGCATCTTCTGTTATGGCCGGAGCTACCCGGCTAATCTTTGTATCTTCTATTAAGATATCTAAAACCTCATCCAGATTATTTTCCGGATCAACCAGATGACCGTTTTTAATCAGAAGTTTCATTTCCTCTTATCTTCTCGTTTGTCTGAGCCACTAAGAATAGAACTGCCATTCGTACAGCAATACCATTGGTCACTTGTTCTAAAATTAAGGAATTCTTTCCATCAGCCACTTCACTGGATATCTCAATACCTCTATTTAATGGACCTGGGTGCATCACTACTATATCCTTCTTTGCTTGACTGAGCCTCTCTTGGGTGATACTGTAATTCTTAAAATACTCTAACTGTTTTGGAAAAGCATTCTGTTCGTCTCGTTCAAACTGCATCCTTAAAACATTCACTGCGTCAGCCTCCCTTAGGGCCTCATCAATGTTATAGGTTACCTTAACAGACATCTTCTCTATTTCTGGTGGAATTAATATGGGAGGAGCACAAACTATAACCTCTGCTCCTAATTTAGTCAAACCCCAGATATCTGAACGCGCTACCCGAGAATGGGCAATATCACCTACGATAGCAACCTTTAAGCCGGCAATCCTACCAAGTCTCTCCTTTAAGGTAAAGATATCTCTTGTGCTCGCGCATTGAGGGTTTTAGTGATTTTAATTTTGTCAGAGTTGTCATCAAAGCCCGAGGATTCCATAATATTTAAATATTTTCTCATTTATTGTTTATTATGAATTGCAGACATTTAAAACAAGAATAAACTAAACTGGCAAGCCAATAATTACAATAACATTATCCGGATTATTTGTAGAACAGAGCTTGGGATAGATACATATTCTATGGTTTAATTAAGCTGCCGAAAAACTAAAAATTATTCAATAAATGACTGGATTGATAAACCAAAATATAAAGTTTCTTTGAATTTAATATCAATTACTAAATGAATATTGTTGAATC
>JAMWDE010000058.1 GCA_023818905.1 Candidatus Omnitrophota bacterium
TCACGTTAACCGCTGGACCAGTGTATTTGCCCTCGAAATTGTAGGTAGTTTGTACTACTCCATTATCATCAAGCCTCCGGGTGATAACTACTGGCGTCCCCTTTTGAATAATGACGCCATTTGGTCCAACGATATCCCAGGGAGCTCTCCCCGGACGAGTATCAGCAATAGACTTATCATCTTTTATCGTTACCGAAAAACTGGGGTTATTAAGATTAATATAAGTAGTTTCAAGTCTACTATTATCATCCAAATGTTTGACCACTAACACGCTGGTTCCAGTGACAATAATGATTCCGCCATCCACGCCGGCTAGATTCCTATCCACCACAGTTGGTTTAAGAAGATAGGAGAAATCATTAAATATCACATTAGAAATACGGGTGCCTTGACCGAGGGAATTAAAATAAACTACAGTATTATTATTCCGGGAGCCAGTATTGTCATAATGAGCTATTGCAGGGGTGCTTATATACGTTGAACTTAGATATTCAATCCCGCTATAAAGAGCGAGTATAGGAGATTGGTAATATTGATGTGGTGCAGGTCCATACTGATAAACTTGATTTATCCGTGGGGTGTGGCTTACCACTTCTTTAGCGCGTAAAATATAAGGATTTTGTTCTTGATTCGACTGATTAGATGAACCCGAACCTTCCAGAGGTTCTGGTTTGCCATCCGAACCAACTTGATGAGGAACAAAAAGAACTTCGTCTATAGTTAAAAGTCTGCCATTTTTATTGAAAGTCCTGGTTTGCATATGAGTAGGGACGCCCTGATTATCAAAAACTACAGTGGTAGCTGTACAATTGCCAGTTCCTGCATCGTACTCGAAGTCAGTAGCAGTCTGTAAATGTCCAACACTTTGACCAATTAAATCGAATCTTACCCCATTAACCACGTAAGAGTATGACATTGTGGGATTGGCAGTGCTCGGAACTAAAGGATAGGTATCTCGATGGATATTGCAGCCTGCAGGATTGGTCACTGTAACCACTAATACTGGTTGACCAGAAGGAGTCTTGGCAGTACTAACTGTAGTTGTGTTTCCGGTTGTAGGATCTGTGCTTGAGCCCAGTGGATTTATATCTCTTAAGAAACCGTGTTTCTCAGCTGAGGTCTCAACCATTTTATCATAGTCATGGCCAAATTGACTATAATATGTATTCCAGTTAGCCAAGATATCTTGAAACATTCTAAGGGCAGCTTCCGCTCCACCATAAGCTATAATCACTCTTGTCCAGAAATCGCGATTAGCTTGGGTATTAGAAGCAGGATCGGGTGCAAATGTATTAAATAGCCAGGCAGATATTTCCTCAGGAGTACCTTGGGGTATAGTGGGAGTTAAACCAAGTGCATTGGCTGCACCCCTAACCATATTATCCCAGCCTTGCACTGTAGCTGGGTCAGCACCTTGAAGGTATTTGTGACCGTTCTGAAGGATGTCCTTGAACATCTGAGCAGCAGCATCAAAACCATATTGGTTAATAGCATTAGCCCAATAACTTACAGTGGTGGAATTCATGTATTTGGTAACTCCGTTTTGCTGAAAGAGTTGTACTGCCTGGGCTGTAGTGGGGTTAGAGGTATCTATTCCATCCAGGATTGTGGAATCGCCACCACCTGGTCTATCGTCTGTTCTCCTGCCTGCATCGCCACCATCAGAGCTATTACCTGAACTGGGGCCTGAAGCGCCTTTAGAGCCAGAGCCGCCGTTACTATTGGAAGTTACCCTATAAAAATTGTTCGGGCTAAAAGGGTGTAATAAGGAGGCCGTTGTCCTTAAAAGCTCTGGATCATCCCCGGTTTCCGAGAGACGGTTATACAAATCCTCCAGTTCATCGTGGGTAAGTGTTTGTGTTCTACCATCAGAAGAAGTTATATTTACCGTTCCCGGAGAGGAACCCGCTGATACAGAATAACTGCTACCCCAAATATTCTGCATTTCAGCGCTGGAAAGGGATCGAACACTACCTCCAACTATCTCGCCTTCAACTAAAACATTGCCTGTCCACTGATATTTTCTCCGGAAATCCGCTAGTGACTCGGTTACTAAAACCCCATTATCAATGTATGAAACCGTATCATTGTTGGCACTGAGCGCCTTGATATAGTGACCTTGGCCGTTCTGTATGTTAATAACATGAACTATGCCGCTTATACCAAGGGTTACAAAATCTTTATACGAGAGATTATAACCATTAAGTTTTAAACCGTAACTGGCAGCCACCTGCTGAATTCCTAACATTGAGGTCTGACCATTTATATCTGTATATGGAGCTAATTGTTGAGCTAAAATTGCGGGGTCTATATTAGGTAGGAGCTGATGCAGGACAAAAACTGCACAGTTGATATTTACCGGCGGGCCGTTATTATGCAAGGTTATAGTTGAATTGGAGTTAGCTAAATTTGTTTGGACTGTATTGATAGTGCCGGTTTGAAGTGGGTTAGATTTTACTGAAAGATTAGTAAGGGTTTTTTCAACAGAAGAATTATCAGTAGAAATTTGTGTTGTTGCAGTAGAAGAGGTGTCATCAAGAGTAGCTGCCCTAGGAGGACCACAAGCAGGCGGTAAAGTACATTGATCCTGAAGTAAAAATCCTGTATCTTCTATAGGAAGAAAAGAAGGTTCATAATTAAGGGTGGTATTTTGAGGTAATGTAGCTTGTTCAGAAGAATCATTCTGGGTATTTTGGTTATCGGTAGAAAGATTTCCTACTGTAGCTCTTTGCCTTTTAGGAATAACTACACCCTCTAATGGAGGAATTACAAAATCCAATCCCAACGCAGAAGCGTGGAGGCGGTTACCTTCTGGTCTCGGAAGTTCTCTTTCGCTAACATTGTTATCAAAAGACGTGTCTACCTCTCCACCATCCAAATAGATTATTTGTTGGCTATTATCATCTAAGGTATCGATGGTATCTGTATTATTACTCTCTAAATTATTACTCTCTAATGAATTATCCGAATCTAAATTTGAAGGACCTAAAGCTTTCATTAAATTATTAGAATTATCTGCTTCAGCTTGAGCTTGATCTGGAGGTAATTCCGGATTGTCCAATTTCTGATTGTCTTCCCCCTCCCCCCTATAAAACAAATCAAAAAGCAAATTCTCTTCTGTTGCTATTCTTGTGTCCACCAAGATAGTTGGTTGGGAAAAAGAATCAGAAGTATCTTTATCGGGTAAATCTGTAGGATTGTCGGATAAATCTTTAGGATTAATTTCGGAAGCAGATGTAACAGGAGTATTGTAATCAAGAATATCATAAGTTGAATTTATCTCTATTGGACCAGGATTTTTATCTGAATCTAAAGTAGGTATATTTACTGCAGTTTTTTCTATTTCTATTTCTACATTATTATTATCTACATTATCTACATTATTATTAGAATTATTAAGAGAATTTACAATACCATCTGTATCATTATCATTTGTAGAAACATTAAGAGGATTTACAGTATTATTGTTATTATTAACTGTATCATTTGTAATCTGAGGTAGTTCATCTGGAGGAATGACAGGAGCTACATCAACCGTATCAGAAGAAGATACGGTATCAGAAGGAAATTTCTTAAAATCTTCGGAAACTATCGAAGATTCAGGTGAAGGTATTTCATTGTGTGTAGGATTAACTACTGACTCAATCTCTTGTTCTTTATCGCTACGGAGTGATATTGATAAATTAGTCTCCCTTACCCTTAACCAAGCTCTCCTTCCTGATACAGGTAGTATCTGGTTTCTGTGATTATAGTAGTTATAAAAAGTTATCTCATTAGCAAAAACTCTAGGCAGTAAAAAAGAGGTTATGGCTTGATAAAGCTGCTCAAAAAAATCACCCACTTCGGATTCAGAAATACCTCCCTGGTATCCAGGGTTAGAAGTCTCAGGTAAAAAAATCCGGTAATCAGCCTTGGCAGTCCAAGTAACCTCAGAAAAAGAAAATACTCCTGCCAGGGTTAATGCTACCATCTTTACCCAGAGTTTTTGACGCCAATTACTCATCCTTTTGGCCTTTTTATAAATAAAATAGCCGAGCTGCACCTTTCTTCGGCAACCCGGCTATCGTGTCTTTGGTTAATTGGAGAATTTTTATAAATTCTCCAATTAACCACTAATTAAATGTACCCGACCCGTGGCTTTGCGCCCTCCGCTTAGATTTCTCGTCGGAGTTCGCCCTTTCGGTAAAGGTTTATCTTCACCTTAAACTTACTTTTAAAAACTATTTAAAAATATCATAAAAAAAATAACTCTTTTTTTCTTGCAAAAGAAAGTATAATTATTTTACCTTTATGTGTCAAGTAAATAAATCTAAATTTTGTCTTGGTTAACTTTTTTTGCTTTTCTGTATTTTCTCATATAGTTTCGCATATATTCACGACGTTCTATTTTGTGGATTTTTTGATATTCTTTGAAATAATCTTTGTGGGTTTGCCTCCAAAACTTATGGACGCGTCGGCGTTTTGCCCGCCAGAATGAATCTTGCTCAGAGTGATGGAAATAGTCCGGATTTCTCTGGCGCCATTCTCTCTGATTAATTAACTCCCTCTGCCTCTGGCATTCCGGATTGGAGCAGACCTGCTGACTGGGACGATACTTACTAGGAGTAAATTCGTTTTGACATATCTTACAGCGCATGATTGTTAAAAATATAGCATATTAAAAAACTCTTGTCAAGTGCACAAGAAGGAACTATATTTGCTTAATTTGCTTAAGTTGCTTAAGTTAAACACAACTTAACCTTTAGAATACATTCTAACTACCCAGTCTAAGGAATCTGGGAGTAGACCTGTTTCAGGTTAATCTTATCATGCTATCAAAAGTAGCAAGATATATTAAAAACCAAATTAACTGTATCTTGAATAACCAATCCTTTTAAACTAGCTCTAAAAAATGCATATCAGACCATATCAAATACAATTATAAACTGTATCTATCTTTAGAGGAGTATAGATAGTAAGTTAAAGTAAATACAGTCAATTGTTCTAAATTTATCTTGACAAATTAGAATTATGATACTATTATTTAAATTGATATTGATTTAACTTTCCTTAAAGGAATGATACACTTGAAAATAAAACCGTATATAAACTGTATAATTCTTAAATTTTTAGTGTTTTCTCTGGCTTATGCCCAATCCAACCAAATTAGCCCAGAATATTTTAATTTAATTCAGCAAAAAATAAACTCTTATATAACCTATCCATTAGAAGCAAAAGAAAAAGGCTGGGAAGGGATAGTTAAGGTAAAATTCATCCTTAACCCGAATGGTCAGATAAAGCAAATCCAGATTGCTCAATCATCAGGTCACCCCCTACTTGATGAAGCAGCAATTTCAGCAATAAAAAATGCCAGTCCCTATCCCTTCCCAAAAACATACTCTAAGGAGTTAGAAATTCTCTTGCCTATAAAATACCAAAATCCTTTCCAGTATAAAGAAAAACAGGAACTAATTTCTGCCTCAAAAGATACCAAAATGAAAACGCTTCTTTTATCTCTTCAGAAATCAAAGATTGAAACTCCAGGGACAAAATTTTTACTACCTCCACAGGATATCCAAAGTCTTTTAGAAGTGCCTTCTTTTCCTAGTGGGCCATTTCTACCTCCTTCTCAATCAAACTTTCCTACCAAGAACCTCGCATCTTTTTACGCCCAAGAAATGCTTTTACCTAAAGAAACAATTGAGAAGCAACCCTCTATACTCTCCCAAGAACTAGAATACTATGTGGACTTAGCCATAAAGAATAGCCAACCCACACAAGTAGCCAGAGAAGAAATTGAATTGGCACAGATAAAAGTTATAGAAGCGCAGCGTAATCTGTTTCCTGCTTTCAAAATCTCAAGTTATACTACTGAGGGAGACGTTTATAGAATAAAATATGAAGAGAGAGAAACCAAATTTGAAATTAATCAACCGCTTTTTTATGGAGGCAGACTCGGAGATACCTTCAACCAGGCAAAGATAAATTTAGAGATCACTAAAAGAAACTATGACCGCCAGAAATTTGATGTCCGATATAAAACTGAGACTGCCTATTATAACTTAATTGCCTCCCGGATGCATCTGGCATTAAAAGAACCTCTAAAACAAGAAGCAAAAGAATTGGTAGAAAAAATAGAAAAATTATC
>JAMWDE010000059.1 GCA_023818905.1 Candidatus Omnitrophota bacterium
CAATTTGGAAAAGTAGAGATTCCACAAGAGGCATTCTTAGAGGTATTGAAGATATGAGTAAAAATGACATAATGAAACAAAAGCATAAGATTAAAGAAAGGCAGGGTTATATAAATAATAGATCAGCTGTACGGGAATGGATAGAATCTATAGTAATTGCCTTTATTTTGGCAATGATAATTCGCACATTTGTGGTTCAGGCATTTAAGATTCCTACCGGCTCTATGCGCCCTACGCTTATGGAAGGTGATATCATATTAGTAAATAAATTCATCTATGGGGCTAAGATTCCTTTTACAGATTTTAGACTACCTGCTGTAAGACAACCCGAAAGAGGAGATGTGATTGTCTTTGTTTATCCTCAAGACCCCAAGAAAGATTTTATAAAGAGACTGGTGGCTAAGGAAGGTGAAACGGTAGAGATAAGAAACGGCACGCTCTATATAAATGAGCAGCCTTTATTAGACCCGATTTTTGCTCAGAGGTACTATTACAACAAAGGGAATTTTGCAGGAGAGGGGCAAAAGATAAAGGTTCCACCAGGGCATTATTTTGTTTTAGGTGATAATTCTGCCTCCTCGCAGGATAGCCGTTACTGGGGTTTTGTACCAGAAAGGAATATCCTGGGTAAGGCTATATTTATCTATTGGCCACCTCAGCGGATAAGGATAATCAGATAAGAGGAAGAAATTACAGATGAATTTTGCTAATAAGATTTCTACCTTCAGGGTCTTAAGTGTACCATTCTTTATTGCCAGTTTAGTCTATTATGTTCCTGGTAAGGAATACCTGAGATGGTTGGCTTTAGGTATATTTGTTATGGCTGTAGTCTCTGATGCTGTAGATGGGTATATTGCAAGAAAATCAAAACAGAAATCCGAAGCAGGTATGATATTAGACCCCTTAGCGGATAAACTGCTTCTCATGAGTGCATTTATCTGCCTTGGTCTTAAAAGAGGATTATTGATTAGATTTCCTCTCTGGGTGATGCTTATAGTAATTAGTCGCGATGTCATAATTCTCATTGGCGTATTTGTAATCTATATGGTTAAACAGCATATAAATATCTCTCCTACGATGTGGGGAAAACTTACCACTGTCTTTCAGATGTTAGCAGTAATTGCTATTCTTATACAGTTAAGGATATCGTTTATGGTTTGGTGGTTAGCGATTATATTTACAGTTATTTCAGGTATAGACTACATAAAAAGGGGTTTTAAGACACTCTATGTTCTGGATAATCCTAGGCATCTTAATTAGTTATATTATAGGTTCATTGCCTACCGCTTATATCTTTGGAAGGCTTTTGAGAGGTATAGACATACGTAAATTCGGTTCAGGTAATGTGGGCGCTACAAATGCCTTGCGAGTTCTAGGTAAGAGAGTAGGTGTTACGGTTTTAATCTTGGATATGCTTAAAGGATTTTTGGTTTTAGTTTTTTTAGAACCCATGATAGTTAAAAATACAAACCTTATTTCAGAAGAATTATTGTTAATTGTATTGAGCTTAAGCTGTATATTAGGGCATAGTTGGACTGTATTCTTAAAATTTAAAGGCGGTAAAGGAGTGGCTACTACCTTAGGAGTTCTGTTTGGGCTAACTATTAAGTTGCCAGAGTTGAAAACAATCTTGGTTATAGTAGTTTTAACCTGGTTAGTTGTATTTGTTTTAACCCGCATTGTTTCATTAGCTTCAATTTTGAGTTGTATCATGCTGCCCATCTATATGATTATATTTAAACAATCTAGAATATTGGTACTTTTTGGTTTTATTTTGGCCTCATATATTATTCTACGCCACCGTTCTAACATCAAAAGATTTTTACAAGGGAAAGAATCCACTTTATTCTAGGATGCCTTGAAAGCACGCCACTGTAGATTCTATTGCCTTGATATACAAGGTGACAAAGGCGCAAAGAAAGCGTTTTCTCAAAAACCTATTTTTGACTTGAAAAAATCATAAGTTACGTGTTATACTTTGAATGAGAGAAAATTATATTTTTTTGATAGTTTTTAAGTAGTTTTAAAAAGCTTAAAATAAATGATAGAAAGAAGACATTACGTAAGATTTGAGGTTAATCTGCCTTTAAAATTTAAGGATTTAAATAACGACAGCGAAGGAAAGGGAGAATTACACGATATCAGTGCCAAGGGCGTGGGATTTGTTACGGATAGGGAATTATCGCCCAACACATCTTTAGATATATCAATAGAGATGCCCAATAAAAGCGAATATTTATGCAGTAAAGGCCAGGTCATTTGGTCAAGCAAGATAGATACAGATAAGTATAGAGTAGGAGTTGAATTGGAAAAGATAGATTTTGTGGGTCTTTCTGTATTACTGAGTATGCAGAAGATAATATAAATCAAATCTGTTTCTCGATAATAGCTAATCCGTATTAAACGGAGACGCAAAGCCCATAAGGGTCCCCACCAGCCGCGAAAGGTGAGGGATAGCCGGGTTGCCGAAAGAGACAGGAGGGACTTTATAATCAAGGCGACCCGGTTTTTTCTTTAGAGAGGGTTTATTTACAAGGAGACTTATGGAGAGTGAAATGCGCGATTTAGTTTTTAAGAATCTTACCTCAATGGACAAAAGAAGAAGGATAATTGCTAGCTCTGAAGTGATGGAGAGGCAGGGTATCCGTAGCATTATTCGCCGTCATTTGGTATATATAATAAAAGAAATTTCCAAAGATGCACCATTGAAGAGACCTACCCCATATTTATACATCTTAAGAGAACGTAATACCAAAGAAAAAAGAGAGAGATTTTTCTGTCGGATAAAGGGTAGTATTTATATAATAAATAATGCCAGACTTTACTTGATTGTTTTTGCCCACTCCTTAAACATATCCCTTGTGGGTACAAGTTGTCCTCCCTCAGTCATATCTAATTCCTGATTATAACTTATTGAAAGATAATTAGATATAACTCAGAATAAATATCTTTTGCATACTTTGCTTAAAGAGCTATAATAAAAACGCTTTTAAGAGATTAATTTTTATAATATCTTGAATTCTCAATCTACCTTTGTGCATGAGTTGTGGGTTAATTTAGCCCGACATCCACACACAGAGACGTCAAGATCGCAGATCAATTTGGTCTATGAGTTTATGGATCTTAGACTGTGAGCCAATTTGTCTTCCGTTTTTCTCCTTCGTTAAAATTTCTTGACAGGGATCAGATAAAATGTATAATAAAAACTTAATGAAGAAAAATAATAAAAGATTCTATTGGAGCGGAATAGTACTTGTTTTTTTATTGCTATTAATTGACTTTGCCTTTTGTGCAACTCAAAGTGCGGAATATCTTTGCGAATTGGGGATTAATTTCTATAAGGCAGGTAGATACGATGATGCCTTACAGGAGTTTAAAAAGGTTCTGATTGTTGAGCCTGATAATTCTACTGCGAAAACCTACATAAATTATATTTTTCAGAGCGATATTCAACTATCTGTTATTAAGAAGGAAGTGGCTGCTTCTGCTAGTGAATCCGTTCCTATCGCCACAGTTTCTGTTTCTACTTCGTATCCCGAGGCCCCTAAAGAAAAAACAATAATAGATACAACTACTCATCCTATAGTTTCCTCTAGTTCCATGCAGTCTTTCTCTGATAGAGAAGCGGCAATGGAGAATGCCTTATCCCAATTAATGGTGGTTCCTTACAAGCAAGAATTAGAAAAAATTAGCACTACCTCACAAGAGATAAAAGGATCTTCCAAGATAAAAATAACCGGAGAAGCGCAGATAGGTTTAGGCATTACTCCTGAGGACCTATTATGGAAACAAGCAAATTTTGATTTAAACGAAAAAAATTGGAGAGTCCTTTCTGATACTGTTTATAACCGCAGAACCAATACCTATGATCCTAGGATTTATGATCGCTTAAGATTAAACTTAGATTCCCAGAATGAAGAAGGGTTTAATTTTCATACTAATATAACAGTTGACCCCTGGAGTTTTACAGGCAAGAGCGCAAGGTTTAATTTAGAAGGAGTGGGTACCACCGATGAAGCCCAGGCAGAATTGAAATATTGGTCAAATACAGGGTATACTATCCCTGAGATAATATACACATTAAGACAGGGTGCTTCTATAAATTTACCTGAGATAAAGGTAGTAGACGGCAGAACTCCTCAAACTATAGTAGAGTCTACCTGGACTTCTCCTTGGCCTTCTTATTTTATTGTACCTGAACAAAAGATAAACATTCAATTTCAGCCCTTGCGTGAACTCTGGTTTGATTATATACAGCCTGGATATTTTAAGATCAGATTCTTTCCTATAGCCTATCAGGACCAAGCCTTAACTTCTGATGATCCCTTGAGGCTTTCAAACAACTTTATATGGTGGGATAACAGCCCTTGGCTGAATCGCTGGTTACCCGGTATATTTAATGCTGGAGCCCTGCCTGTAGATTTTACTCCTGGTCAGTGGGATAATTCTTTATCTTTTTTCACTCGGGATAGTGACGGTACACGTCTAACTGCATTAAGAGGCTTGTCTTTCGAACTTACGCCAGATGACAAGATATCATTATATTCCACTTTTGCCTCACCCAAAGACCTTTGGCAAGATTACGATAGTTTTGATAACCTTATCAATGCCACCCGGTTTAAGTACAGTTTATTAGATAATTTTTATATAGGCTCAACTTGCACCTATCGTATAGGTTTTAATGAAGATAATAAAAAGGACGTGTATAACTATGTGGGAGGAATTGATTTTGGATATGAACCTGTAGAGGGGTTGCTGCTATCCTTAGAGACTGCCACTTCTCTTACGAAACAGGATTTGTCATCTCCGGATTATACCTCAAAGAAACAGGGTAATGCCTATTATTTTTCATTGATCGGCAGTTCTTCAAAACAGAGGATTATATCTTTAAAATATGGCTATAACGAGTTAAGTCCTCAGGAGCACGAGACATCATTTACTAAATATAGAGTATATTGGACGCATATGGATAGGGATTTTGAGGCGTCATTATCTAACTTTACTGGTACAAGAAGTGATACCTTCTGGTCAAGGCACATACATTTCAGGAGGCCTTTTCAGTATTTTTATGGCGGTCTTTATGCTCCGACTTTAAAATGGGAAGATATAGATTTTGTAAATGATAGAATTTCTATAAATCGAACCATAAAATATGGTATTGAACAAACTCCAAAAACAAAAGGTTCTCTTGCTACTATGAGATCATCCTTAAATATTTACTATGGCGATGTTGAAGGATTCTATCCTTTAGCAGGAACTGGTGATATCACAAGTGATTTTACTTCAGTAATGGTACCAAAATATTTGAAAAAAATTCCAGAAATAAGAATTCCTACTGGCCATCCTGCAGGAAGTTTAACTGGTGTTGAAGGTTATGCTTCAATTCCTACTGCTGCAGCAAATGTTTCAGCTGATGGTTCTAGAGCATGGGGTTATTGCGGAAATTCTACAAGTGCGGATTATGGTAATATTATAGTAAATTGTAGCCATACTGATACAAAAGGCGAGTATTGGTATAATTATTAAATATCTTCTTAGATAGTAAAATTATTTTGTGTGGTGGTTATGGTTAATAACCACCACACATATTAAAACTTATCTTTTTAATGATAATCTTTTTAATTTTTTTATTAGGACTTATCTTTGGCAGTTTTGCAAATGTTTTAATCTATAGGATACCAAAAAAAATTTCTATCCTCTTTCCATGGTCTTTTTGTCCATATTGTAAAGTTTCTATCAAATGGTATGACAATATCCCAATTTTGAGTTATATTTGGCTTTCAGGAAAATGTAGAAGTTGTAAGACAAAAATTTCTATTGAATACCCGGTAGTTGAACTTTTAAGCGGGATATTAGCAGTTTTATGTTATTTAAAATTTAGTATTTATACTATGTGGATTTTTTATAACTTCTTGTTTATTCTTTTAGTTATAAGTTTTATAGATCTAAAAACAACAGAAATTCCAGATATCCTTTCATATTATTTGATAATTTCAGGTATAACACTTTCAGTTTTTAATCCTTTGTTAGGTATAGATATTTTTGTAAAACTATCGAACTCTATAATTGGTGGGATAGTTGGATATTTATTTTTATGGAATAT
>JAMWDE010000060.1 GCA_023818905.1 Candidatus Omnitrophota bacterium
TATTTATAAACGTATCTTTTTCCCATTTTATGGAAAATATATTGAAAGAAATAGTACTACTTTTTTTATCACACCGCTTTACTTTGTGCTTGAAAAACAAAATAGTGGTGTTGAATCTCAATATTCCATATATGGTATCCTTTTCTGGTATTTCAAGAGGGATTATAACAATGAGCATCAGCGCTATGGCAAGCACTGGCGCTTTTATAAATTATGGCCGTTGTTTCATTATGAGTATAATGATAAGGGCGATAGCTCTTTTGCTTTTCTTTCGATAATGCCTTTCAGGGATGAAGAAGGTTATGAGCGCCTGTATCAGCCGTTTTTTAGCATTGTTGAGTATTCCAGGCAATCTAATGGGGACAAACGCTTTGGGTTGTTTTTGCGAACGTATTTTCAGAGCTGGAACGATAATTATTTTACAATGAAGATTCCATTTATTATTTCATATTCACAGAAAGATAACTCATTACAACATATATCTTTGCTTTTGTCTTTTTTCAGGTATACTAACGATGATGTTATTGGTGTAGAATTGGGAGGGAGTCTTAAAAATGTCATTGCTATCGCTTGTGGTATATCTGATGGTTTAGGGTTCGGGACAAACACAAAGGCAGCACTTCTATCGGGGGGATTAGCTGAGATTTCACGGTTAGGCCAAGCAATGCGCGCAAAGGCCAAGACGTTCAGCGGTCTGAGTGGATTGGGAGATCTGGTAACTACCTGTATCAGTCCATACAGTAGAAATAGATTTGTAGGCGAACAGATAGGCAAAGGTAAAACCTTAACTCAGATAGAGAAACATATGCAGATGGTCGCAGAAGGAATACCTACTACAAAGGCAGGCTACAGATTAAGTCTTAGGTACAAGATTGATATGCCGATAACCAAAGAGGTATACTATATCCTTTACAGAAATAAATCTCCACTGAAGGCAGTTAAAGATTTGATGACCAGAGAGAATAAGGAAGAATAGAAAAGACTACTAAAATCAAATCGAAACGGGGCGTGGCGCAGTTTGGTTTAGCGCGCTTGAATGGGGTTCAAGAGGTCGACAGTTCAAGTCTGTCCGCCCCGACCATTCATACTTGGTCGCACTACATTTAATAGGTTAGATTATTCTTAAATAAATAGTTTAAGCCAAGGAGGTTTAGATGACTTATACTGGTCCAGAAAGAAGAAAAACTCCTCGGATAGAAGCGCGCTTTGTAGTTTCATATCGCCTATTATCTGATATAGACAACAGTGATATAACGCAAACAAAGAATTTAAGCTTAGGTGGGATGCTGCTTACTACAAACAAATTGTTTGCCCCTGGCACAAACCTTGCCCTTGAGATACGTCTACCTTTTGATCCAAATCCTATTATGTTGGTGGGCAAGGTCATTGAATCGCGCGAAGTAACGCGTGGTCTGATTTACGATACAAGATTGCAGTTTTTGGCGATTGACGAGAAGCATAGAAAGGTAATCAGCGAGACAGTGGATTACTATTTAAAGAAGAAGGGGTTATAAAATATGAGAAAGATCAATGTAGGTCTGATAGGATTTGGCAATGTAGGCTCAGGCGTAGTAAGGATATTGCAGGAAAAGAAGGGTCTCCTGAAGGCAAAGATAGGAATTGAAGTAAATATCAAAAAGATTTGCGATAAGGATATCATTTCTAAAAGAAATGTTTCGGTTGATAAAGATATCTTAACTAAGAATGCCAAAGATATTTTGGGTGACCCTCAGATAGACATTGTGATAGAGCTCATAGGTGGTATACATCCTGCTAAGGAGTATATTATTGAAGCCTTAAATAGGGGTAAGAGTATCATCACTGCAAATAAGGCATTACTTGCTCAAGAAGGTAAGGAACTCTTTGCTATTGCTAAAGACCGCGGTAAAAATATATACTTTGAGGCATCTGTGGGTGCTGGTATCCCTATCATAAAATCTCTTCGTGAAGGATTGGTGGCTAACAGATTTAATGGGGTATACGGGATTATCAACGGAACCTCTAATTTTATACTCTCTCAGATGTCAGATAATAACTGTACATTCGCTGATGCGCTACGGCAGGCACGGTTAAAGGGGTTTGCTGAAAAGGACCCCACTCTGGACATAGGTGGCATAGACTCAGCACATAAATTGATACTACTTGTGTATCTTTGTTTTGGAAAGTTAATAGAGGTGGATGATATTTTTATTGAGGGCATCCCTCGCATTGCTCTTTCAGATGTTAATTATGCTAAAGAGTTAGGATTAGAGATAAAACTTTTGGCTATTGCAAAGAAACAGAAAGATGAATTGGACGTAAGGGTACACCCTACGTTAATACCAAAGAATCATCTTTTAGCTTCAGTGGGTGGCATATTTAATGCAATATATATATCAACTGATTTAGCAGGTAACCTTTTATTTTACGGCCCAGGAGCAGGTCAACTTTCTGCTGCTTCTGCGGTAGTGTCGGATTTGGTTGATTTAGTCCGAGATATGAAGGCAGGTCTTTTTAGGTCGAGCCTTAATGTAGTACCAGATAAATCCATAAGTAAATTAAAAAAGATAGATGAGATTGAGAGTAGATACTATATCAGATTTATGGCGGTAGATAAACCTGGCGTCTTGGCTAAGATATCCGGCATATTGGCAAAATTTGGAATAAGTATAGCCTCGGTTACCCAAAAGGAAAGGAGAAGGGCTCAGGTTGTGCCTATCGTAATGATTTTGCATGAATCAAAAGAAAAAAGCCTCCGCCAGGCCCTCAGTCTTATTAACCGCTTAGATATCATAAAAGAAAATGCCGTAGCCATAAGGATGGAGGAAGTTTAAGGAAAGTGCAAAACTTAAAACTTAAAGCTAAAAGCTATCAAGGTATAATAGATAGATATAAGAGATATCTGCCAATAACAGATAAGACCCCCATTATTACTTTAAGGGAAGGCAATACCCCTCTGATATATAGCAGTTATTTAAGTAGTGTGGTAGGCAAAAATTTTTCAGTTTACCTAAAATATGAAGGATTGAATCCTACAGGTTCATTTAAGGATAGAGGAATGACTTTAGCTATCTCTAAAGCCTGCGAAGGAGGTTCAAAGGCAGTAATGTGTGCTTCCACAGGTAACACCTCTGCTTCTGCAGCTGCTTACGCAGCAAAAGCAGGCATAAAATGTATTGTACTTATTCCCAAAGGTGCGATTGCCTTGGGAAAACTTAGTCAGGCCCTTATTCACGGAGCAAAGGTTTTGGCAGTAGATGGTAATTTTGATGCTGCTCTTGAATTAGTAAGAGAAATAACTGCAAAGTATCCTATAACTTTGGTCAATTCTCTAAATCCTTATCGTATAGAAGGGCAAAAAACTGCCAGTTTTGAAATCTGCGACGATTTAGGCAGAGTACCTGAGTTTCAGATTATGCCAGTAGGCAATGCGGGTAATATTACTGCCTACTGGAAGGGTTACAAGGAATACAAGGCTGCAGGCAAAATCAGGGAATTACCAAAGATGTTAGGATTTCAGGCAGAGGGAGCGGCGCCTATTGTAAGAGGACATATAATCAAAAATCCTAAAACCGTTGCTACTGCTATTCGTATAGGTAACCCTGCAAGCTGGAAACAGGCAGAAGCGGCTCGCGATGAATCTGGTGGCCTTATTGATATGGTTTCAGACAAGCAGATACTCCAGGCATACTCTCTGTTAGCTAAAAAAGACGGCATATTTGTTGAACCTGCTTCTGCTGCTTCTGTGGCTGGGTTATTAAAACTAACTGATAAAGGGTATTTTCATAGTTTGCCTATAAAAAAGGCCACCATAGTGTGCATATTGACCGGTCACGGTCTAAAGGATCCTGATAGGGCAGTTAATACCGTAAAAAATCCAAAGGTGATAAAACCTAATTTAAAATCAGTGTTAAAAGAAATTGGTTATTAGTCAACAAGGTACAACACATATCTTAAGGGACAAGAGGATATTGATCACAGCCGGCCCTACTTGGGTTCCCATAGATGATGTTAGAGTAATCAGTAACATCTCAACTGGAAGAACCGGTATACTTTTAGCTGAAGAGGCCAGTCAAAAGGGAGCGAAAGTAACTTTATTTTTAGGACCGACATGCAAGGATTACACAAATAGAGCAATAAAGATAGTCCGCTTCCGTTTTTTTGACGAATTAAGAGAGAGGCTCAAAAAAGAACTGCGTTTATTTAATTATGATTTGATTATTCATACTGCTGCGGTTTCAGACTTTGGTCCTGTTAGATACAAAAAGGGAAAAATAAAATCAGGGCAATCTTTAAATTTAAAATTAAAGCCGTTACCAAAAATCATTAAAGATATCAAAAGGCTTGCATCTAAGGCAAGGTTAGTAATGTTTAAATTAGAGTCGGGGGTTTCTTTCTCTACCTTAAAACAAAAGGCAAGGGCAGCCCAAATCCAGCTAGATGCAGATTATGTAGTGGCAAATACGCTTTGTCCGTATCGCGCATTTATTATTGATAGGACCGGAAACACTATTGCTGTAAGAAACAGGTCTGAATTAGCAAAAAGATTGTTAAAGATTATCTATCCAAAAATTAAAAATTAATATGAAGTACATCCTCTTAGTAGCCGATGGAATGGCAGATTACCCCATAAAGGAATTGAATAATCGCACGCCTTTGGAAGTAGCACGCACACCCAATATGGATTTTATCGCCCATCACGGCATACTAGGCCGTATAAAAACAATTCCTGATAGTGCTTCTGCTGGTTCGGATATAGCCAATATTAACATTTTAGGCTATGACCCATTGGTTTATTATACCGGTAGAGGACCTTTAGAGGCCGCAAACTTAGGCATAGAGTTAAAAGAGACGGATGTTGTCTTTCGTTGTAATCTTGTTACTGTTTTAGAAGATAGATTGATAGATTATAGCGCTGGTCACATAAGCTCTAAGGAGGCTACTATATTGATAAAATTTATTGAGCATAATTTAGGAACAGAGAGAATTAAGTTTTATCCAGGTGTAAGTTATAGAAACCTGATGTTGGTAAAGGATGGTACCCAGGAAGGTCTTGATAGATTAAGATGTCAGCCGCCTCACGACATAATAGGCCAAAATATCTCCAAAAACTTACCTCGTGGTAAAAATTCAGAGTTCATCGTAAGACTTATGCAAGCCTCTTACAAAATTTTAGAGAATCATGAGATAAATCTGATAAGGGTTGACCTTAAAGAGAACCCTGCTAATATGGTTTGGCTTTGGGGACAAGGCAAGAAACCTAATATGCCTAAATTTTTAGAAAAGTATGGTTTGTCTGGTAGCGTTATATCGGCGGTTGACTTGATAAAAGGGTTGGGTAAGGTTTTAGGTCTTAAGGTTATAAATGTAGCTGGTGCCACTGGTTATTACGACACAGATTATCTGGCTAAAGCAAGGGCAGCCTTAAAATCGCTTGAGGATAATGATTTTGTCTTTGTACATGTAGAAGCTCCTGATGAGGCCGGTCATAATGGAGACTTACGCGAAAAGATTACTGCTATAGAAAGATTTGACCAATTAGTTGTAGGAAAAATCCTAAATGACTTTAAGCGCAAAAAGAACTTTCGCATTCTGGTTATGCCTGACCATGCTACCCCTATCTCAAAAAGAACTCATACCGCAGATGTGGTTTGTTTTGGTATATTTGGTAAGGATATAGTGGGTAAAGGATTTCTAAAGTATAGCGAGAAAGAGGCAGAGAAATCAGACTTGTATCTTGATAGAGGATACGAGCTTATGGACTACTTTATAAGGGGAGGTTAAATAACTTAATGCATTCCTTGGCTGTTGTGGTGATAGCATTGATATTATTTATCTTCTCGTATAGAGTTTATGCCAAAAGGTTAGAATCTCTTTGGTCTGTTGACCCCAAGCGGTCAACACCGGCCTATTCCAGGTACGACAGCGTCGATTTTGTTCCAGCAAAAAATTGGTTAGTGTTATTTGGACATCATTTTGCATCAATTGCCGGCGCTGGGCCAATTATTGGACCGGTTATAGCGCTAATGTTATGGG
>JAMWDE010000061.1 GCA_023818905.1 Candidatus Omnitrophota bacterium
TTCTTATGAAAACCCGGCAAAACTAGTCTTTATATTATCTTACACGAAATGAGAGAAAACCAGAAAAAGGATGAGGTGATTATACCTGCTTACACCTCTTTATCTTTAGTTCTGGCTATAAAGAAGGCCGGGTTTAAACCAATCCTTTGTGATATCTCTTTAGATGATTTTGGTCTAGATTATAATTTGCTGGAAAGGTTAATAACAGATAAGACTTTATGTATCGTAGGCGTGCATATGTTTGGGATTGTTTCAGAAGGGATGAATAATCTAAAAGAAAGATTCCCAAATCTATTTATTATAGAAGATTGCGCCCAGGCATTGGGAGGAAGTATAAACGGTATACCGGTAGGTAGGTTGGGAGATGTAAGTTTTTTTAGTTTTAACCGTGGTAAAAACCTCGCCACCTATGGAGGAGGTTGTATTGTTACAGATAGCGGAGATTTGGCAGAGGCTATTACGCAGATATTTAAGAACATAAAGCAGGAAGGATATTTTTTTAAACTTACTATTCCAGTTAAGATACTTATCATTTCCTTAGTTACTCAACCTTTGATTTACGGTCTCCTATATCCGTTTCTCTCTTTATTGAGAGAAAGAAGACCCAAGCAAGATTTCAAGACAAGAGGATATACTGATTTTCAGGCCAAGGTAGCCGAAGTTATATTAGAAAAGATAGATTATTTTAGCCAACTCAGATATGAAAACGGAATGTTATTGATAAATGGATTAAAGGATATTGAGGGAATTATTTTGCCAGTGATATCTGGCAACACCCAACCGGCGTTTAATCGCCTTCCCATATTGATTAAAGATTTAGATAAAAGAAGACAGATAAGGCAGGCATTGGATAGGATAGGTATAGATACCTCTTATATGTATTCTAAACCATTACATTGGGAATTCGATTTAGGATATCCTAAGGAAGATTTTCCCTGTGCCAACTTCTGTGCCCAACACATCCTCACATTACCGGTACACCCAGTGACAAGAAAGATAGATATCCAGAGAATGCTTAATGTAATACATAAGGTGATGCAAAGATAATTAGATGTTACCCTTACGTAATATTCATAGATTTTTCTATAAAGCGACTAAGCAGCCGATATACGCTCTAAAGGTATTTATCAGGCGAAGTCAAGGTTATCTTTACTATTGGTTTTTTAATGGCAGAAGTAGTCTTCCTGAGGCAATAACTTTATTTTTGACCTACAGATGTAATCTGCGCTGTAAGATGTGCGGTCAATGGGGAGAAGGAGGTATTACTAAAAAGCAGCCAGCCCGGTATATCCAACAGGAACTTTCTTTAGAGAAACTCAGATTACTTATTAAGGATTTGGCTAAATTTAGGCCCAATATTACCCTTTTTGGAGGAGAACCATTGCTTTATTCGGGTTGCCTAGAAATAATCCGGCATATAAAAGAAAGACAGATGCACTGTCTGATGATTACCAATGGCTCCCTTTTAGAAGATTTTGCCTTGGAACTAGTGGAAAGTGGTTTGGATGAGCTAAACCTGTCTTTGGATGGCAACCTTGAACTACACAACCAGATACGCGGTATGCCGGGATTATTTGAGAAGATAATGCAAGGATTGAAGATATTACAGGACTATAAAGCAAAGAGAAATAGCAAAAAACCGCTAATTAATTTACAATGCACCATTACAAAGTATAATTATCTACATTTAGAACAACTCCTAGAGGTTGCCTCTGAAGTGAAGGCGGATTCCCTTACCTTTCATAATCTTATATTTTTGGATACTTCGGTTATTGATAGGCAAAAAGATATCGCTGATATCCTAAAGTGTAATTTTGAAGATTGGCAGGGATTCGTGTTTAATCCAGATATAGACCCAGATTTACTTTATCAAAAGATAAAGAGTATCCGTGCAAAGAAATTAGGATTTGATGTAGATTTTTATCCCAATTTCTCCAACCGTACTTTATTGGAGTATTATAAAAATCCTGATTATATGCCTTCTGAATATCTACCTCGTTGCCTGAGTCCGTGGATTGTGGCTTATATTTTTCCCGATGGTTCGGTAAGGCCATGTCTAAATTGCAGCTATTCCTTTGGAAATATAATGGATAATAAATTTATAGAGATTTGGAACAGTAAAGAAGCGATTATTTATCGTCGACAGCTAAAGGATAATGGTATCTTTCCGGTTTGTGCTAGATGTACAGAACTGTACAGATACTGATATGAAAAGAATTAAAATAGCTGAGGTGATTACACGTCTGGATTGGGGAGGCTCACCTGATATCCTGCGTATCCTTTGCCAGAATTTAGCTACCCAGGATTATGAGTTGACATTAATAAGCGGTCTAACAAGATTTCCCTCTTTGAGAACAAAGGATTTTTTAAATAAATTCAAAGGCAACGTTATTTTTATAAATCAGTTAATAAGAAATATTAACCCTATCTATGACCTGATAGCATTTTTAAGATTATTGTTTCTGTTCCGACGCCAAAGGTTTGATATTGTACATACCCACACTGCCAAGGCAGGTGTCCTGGGAAGGTTGGCTGCATATTTGGCTGGTGTTCCGGTTATTATCCATATGCCGCCTGGTCACAATTTCTATGGTTATTTTAGCGGGGTATTTATTTGGGGTATAGTAATGATAGAGAGGTTACTCAGTCGGATTACAGATAAAATAATTACCCTCACAGAATTAGAGAAGATGGATTTTATAAGATTTAAGGTGGCTTCAAAGGATAAGATTGCAGTGATTTATCAGGGATTGGAGTTAGAAAAGTACGCGGATTCTTCTGTAGACTCTGTAGATAAAGATACCCTTAAAAAAGAATTTAATATCGCTAAGGATGAGAAGGTGGTAGGTTTCGTGGGAAGATTAGAGCCGATTAAGGGGATTGGGTATTTAATTGAGGCAGCGCATTTTGTCTTAGAAAAGTTACCTCAAACAAAATTTATTATAACAGGAGAAGGTAGTCTGCATAGAGATTTAGAAAGGAAGATAATACAGGGCAATCTAAGGGATAAGATTTTATTAACAGGCTGGCGTGAGGATATTAGAGAGATCCTTTCTATTCTTGATGTTTTGGTTTTGCCCTCTTTGAATGAAGCAGTGGGTATGATTCTGATTGAGGCACAGGCACAAGGTCTGGCACCAGTGGCAACCAGAGTAGGAGGCATTCCTGAGGTTGTGCAGGATGGGAAGACAGGTATTCTGGTAAGACCGAAAGATGCCCAGGCATTGGCTGAGGCAATAGAGATGCTTTTAGAGGATAAAGAAAGAAGGATACAGATGGGCAGACAAGCCCGGCAATGGATAAAAGAAAGATTCAATGTTGAGAATATGGTAAGAAGTATATCTGATTTATATCAGAATCTAGTTATGGTAAAATAGTTGTGTCTATTTGAGAGGTTTCTAATAAGAGATGATTCTGTCTGTGCATCAGCCGCATTATATACCATGGTTGGGGTATTTTGATAAGATCTCTAAAAGCGATTGCTTTGTATTTTTAGACCTGGTACAATATAAACCCAGGGAATTTCAGAATCGCAACAAGATTCGCAGCAAAAATGGCTGGATATGGTTGACTGTTCCAGTGATTACCAGTGGCAAGGGTCGCCAGAAGATTTATGATGTAGTTATTGATAATACATTGCCTTGGACAAAAAAACACCTATTGGCTTTAAAGTCATGTTATGGTAAGGCAGAGTTCTTTAAGAGATATTTTCCTTTCTTTGAAGATACCTATTCAAGGAATTGGACAAGATTAACGGATTTGAATGTGCATATAATCAATTATATATTGGGAGAGTTATCCATAAGCAAGTCCATATATTTTGAATCCCAACTAGAAACGCATTACACAGGCACTGACCGAATAATAGAGTTATGCCAGAGGTTAAATGCAGACACCTATCTTTCTGGTGTGGGCGGTAAGGATTATTTAGAAGAGGAGAAATTCGCTAAGGCAGGTATAAGGCTTATATATCAAAATTTTACCCATCCGGTATATAAACAGCAATTTGCAGAGAACAAGGATGACTTTATTCCTTATTTATCTATAATAGACCTACTGTTTAATGAAGGACCTAATAGCTATAAGATACTAAAGTTAGATAAACTAACCAATAACAAACAAAATGTGGAGGTCTGATTATGAATATTTTGGCGATAGGCGCACATCCGGATGATATTGAATTTGGCTGTGGAGGAACTCTAATCAAATATACAGGGTCTGGACATAATGTTTTTTTGCTGGTTCTAAGTGATGGCAGTTTTGGTGGTGATGCTGAGACGCGTAGAAGCGAACAGAGACAGGCAGCCCAATTCTTGGGCGCCAGAGAGCTTTTTTGGGGTAATTTCCGGGATACTGAGATAGTGGATAACCGCGACCTCATTTTGAAGATAGAAGAGATTATACATAAAACCAAGCCAGATATAGTTTTTTTTAATTATCCAGAAGATGTACATCAGGACCATCGCGCCTTAGCTCAGGCAGGGGTTTCTGCCACACGTTATATTAGAGAAGTACTTTTTTATGAAGTGCCCACTACTCAACGCTTTGAGCCGGATATATTTGTGGATATACAAAACGTATTGGATAAGAAGTTAGAGTTATTAAAGATACACGCTTCTCAAATAGATAAGACCCGAGTTGAGAATCTTACTATTTTGGAGAGCGCACAATCCTGCGCAAATTTCCGTGGTTTTCAGGGAAGGGTAAAATACGCAGAAGGATTTAAGGCACTGCGGGTATTGAGAGAAATAGTGTAGTTTGTTTTATTATGATTCTGTTGTTCAAATACAGTTAACTATAACCTACAAACAGGATTGGTAATTAATCAATTCTAATCAGGATACGATAGATTTAGTTAAATAACAGACTACTGATAAACCAATTGTAATACAGGATGATACGATACAGTACAGTACATCAGGGTATATCATTGGGAAACGCCCCTCAGCTAGCATTAGGGTTTTTAATTTCTTTTTTGGCTGTATATCTATCCACACCTATATTCAGAAAGTTAGCAGTCAGACTTAAGATTTTAGACCTGCCTAACAAAAGAAAGATACACAGAAAGGTTACGCCACTTTTGGGTGGATTAGCCATCTATTTAGGAATCCTTTTGGGTATGTGCGTTGATTTAAAGAGTCTACAATTCTTCTTACCTGCCATTTTAGGTACAACGTTTATTGTAATCCTGGGAGTAATTGACGATAAGAGAGGTTTGAGCGCCCAGGTACGTTTTTTTTGTCAAGTGTTGATTAGTTTAATCTTGATATTTTCTGGTACAAGGATAACCTTCTTACCAGAGAGTTTATGGGGAAATATCGGCGAGGTAATTTTAACTATTCTCTGGTTAGTAGGAGTTACCAATGCCTATAATTATCTGGATGGAATGGATGGTCTGGCTTGCGGTTCTGCAGTGATAAATCTATTGTGTTTTCTAATCATACTTTATAAAACCGTGCAGAGAGAACTTTTGATATTGCCTGTTACCTTGATGGCTTCCTGCTTAGGATTTTTGCGCTACAACAACTTTAAGAGGGCCAAGATATTTTTAGGCGATGCAGGTAGCACGCTCTTAGGATTTTTGCTTGCCTATATCAGTTTAGCCGGTAACTGGGCGCAGGATAATGTAGTAAAAATATCCATACCTATTTTAATCTTAGGTGTGCCCATCTTTGATATGATTTTTACCACTATTATGAGAATCAGAGAAGAAAAGATTAAGACGTTAATTCAGTGGCTTCAGTATGGCGGAAGAGATCACTTCCATCATTATCTGGTTGATTTAGGTCTACTTCCCAAAGGAGCAGTGGTATTTATTTATTTTGTTAGTCTTTCTTTAGGTTTGAGTGCAATTGTGCTTAGCGATGACAGCGCCTGGGAAGCATTTTTGACGCTTTTACAAGCATCTATAATCTTTGGGATTATTGCTACCTTAATCGTAGTAGGTAAGAGACGGCGCAGTGGTTGGGGAAAAGTCTAAAACT
>JAMWDE010000062.1 GCA_023818905.1 Candidatus Omnitrophota bacterium
AGGCATACCACCACATAAACCAGAGACTGGTTATGGTTATATAAAGGCGAATTCAGATATGTTTTTAACCCAGCCACGCTGTTACAGGATAAGTAGATTTATTGAAAAACCAGGGATAGAAAATGCCAAGCAGTTTATTAGAGATCCACGGTATTATTGGAATAGCGGCATTTTTATATTTTCTGCAAAGGTCATACTCAATGAGATTAAAAAGTATGCACCATCTATCTATAGATTAGTTATGAAACTAAGGACTGCTCAAGATATATCTAAATTATGGAGCAGATTACCTTCTGTGTCCATAGACTACGGGATAATGGAGAAAACTAATTTGGGCGTGGTATTACCTTGTAATTGCGGCTGGTTAGATTTAGGAAGTTGGGCAACCATAGAAGACCTCTTAAAGAAAAATAAAAATGGTAATATATTTAAAGGAAACTGCATAGATTTAGGTAGTCAAGATACTTTAGTTTGGTCAGAGAAAGGCTTAGTAGCCACTTTAGGACTAAACAGTATGGTTGTGGTGAATACCAAAGATGCTATTTTGGTGTGTGCAAAAGACAGGCTACAGGATATAAAAAAAATATTTTGTATATTGAAGTCAAAAAGAAATCTTAAATCTTATTGGTAATAGATAATATATTTAAGTAAGAGGTAAATTTTATGAAGATACCTTTTATAGATTTAAATTTGACTCATAAAGAAATAGAGGGACAGATAAACCAGGCAATTAGGAGAGTAATCAAAAGAGGAGATTTCATACTGAGTAGAGAATTAGAGTTGTTTGAGAAAGAGTTTGCACGATTCTGTGGTGTGCGTTATGCAATAGGCGTTAGCTCTGGTACAGAAGCATTATTTTTGGCACTTTTGAGTCTAGGCATAGGTAGAGGTGATGAAGTTATTATCCCTGATTTTACATTTATTGCTACAGCTCTGGCAGTTTGTTATACTGGTGCAAAGGTAGTTTTTGTGGATATAGATGAGCGGACTTATAATATCGATATAAATAAAATAGAAAAGGCAATTACCAGATATACCAAAGTCATCATACCGGTTCACCTTTATGGTCAACCAGCGCAGATGCCTCAAATTTTAAAGATAGCCAGAGCGTATAACTTAAAGGTTATTGAAGACGCTGCCCAGGCGCACGGTGCTCGCATTAAGATGCCAGATGGAAGATGGTGTATGGTAGGGGCTATAGGTGATATAGGTTGCTTCAGTTTTTATCCTTCTAAAAATTTAGGTGCATTAGGCGATGGGGGTATGGTAGTGACTAACAATGAGGTTATTTACAGAAAGATTTTAAGCCTTCGTGATTATGGAAGAGTATCAAAGTACGAACATAATATTTTAGGTTTTAATGCGCGTTTGGATACGTTGCAGGCAGCGATATTAAGGGTTAAATTAAGAAAATTAAACAAATGGAACAGGATGCGTCAAAGGATAGCAGATATTTACAGTGACTATTTGAGGAATATAGAGGATATAATAACTCCCTTTTTAGCACCTGGCGTGGAGCATGTTTACCATATCTATGCAATAAGAACCAGAAGAAGAGATGATTTGGTAAAGGCACTTAAAAAAAAAGGTATCACTACAATTATTCACTACCCCATACCTTTGCATCTACAGAAAGTTTTTAAATACCTGAATTATAAGATCGGTGACTTTGGGATTTCCGAGAGAGTCGCATCGGAAGTGTTATCACTTCCTATGCATCCTCACTTGAAGATAAATCAGATTAAATTTATAACTGATTCAATAAAACGATTTACAAAAAGTGAATCTTATACAAAATAGAGCATTCTTATCAAAGGCAAGGGTAGTATTTTTGGACAGAGATGGCGTAATTAACGAATATCCTGGAGATTTTCAATATGTTACCGAATGGAAGGCCTTTCGTTTTCTGCCCAATGTTTTTGAGGCCTTAAGGAGGCTGAGTGAGAATGCGTTCAAGCTTTTTATAATCTCTAATCAGGCAGGTGTTTCAAAGGGTATATACAGCTATGAGGCTCTCAAGTCGATTACAGAAAATATGTTAGAAGAGTTATCTAAGCAGGGCGTAATTATCTCAGGTGTATATTACTGTATTCACCAGCCAGAGGATAACTGTAATTGTCGTAAACCCAAGACAGGCCTAATTGATAGAGCCATAGAAAGACTTAAAAGCGAAAATTTAGATATAGACCTCCAGCACAGTTATTTTGTTGGTGATACGATACGTGATGTTGAAACAGGCATAGCCGCTGGGTTAAATACAATCCTGGTTTTTTCCGGCAAAGAGAAGTTAGAAAATAGACATAATTGGCAGGTCCAGCCTGACTTTACTGCTTCTAATTTATCTGAAGCCGTTGATTTAATCCTTAAATAGTTTAATAAATGTATATAATAATTACTTATGCCTCAGTCGGAGCAGGCCACTTTAAAGCAGCCAATGCAGTCTTTTCTTATTTAAATCAACACTGTAAGAACGTAAAGGTAATTCTGATTGACATTTTGGATAAATCAAATATTCTTTTTAGATTAAGTTATATTTATGGCTATATTTTTTTAGTAAGACACGCTATTTTGATTTGGGGTTTAGGTTTTTGGTTAACCTATCTTAGATTACTGCGTCCTTTTACGAGGCTTGTAATCTCTATTATTAATAGATTAAATACAAAAGAATTTACCAATTTTTTGATTAAAGAGAATCCGGATTTTGTTATCTCTACTCATTTTCTTCCCTCAGAGATAGCGGCTCGGCTTAAAACAAACCGTCAGATAAGTTCAAAAGTTATCAGTGTGGTTACCGATTTCTGTGTACACCCATTCTGGATATCTTCTGGCACTTATATGTATGTAGTGGCATCAGGATATACCAAAGAAAAACTTATTAAAGAAGGTATAAAGGAAGAATACATAAGAGATGTAGGGATACCTGTAGAGTCAAAGTTTTTAGAATATTATGATAGAGATTTACTCTTGAGTAAGTTTGGATTAAGTCGTAATAAATTTACCGTTTTGATTGTTACTGGTTCTTTTGGTATCGGCCCTATAGAACGTATTGTATATTCACTTTATAAAGAGGTTCAACTTTTGGTTGTTTGCGCCAATAACCTTAGGCTTTATAAGAAGTTAAAGAGTAAAAACTATCCGGGGGTTAAGGTATTTGGCTTTGTAGATAATATCCAAGAATTGATGGCGGCTTCCGATATTATTATTACTAAGCCAGGAGGAATAAGCATTGCTGAGAGTCTAACAATGAATCTTTGGCCGATTTTTATCTCGCCTATCCTTGGTCAGGAATCAGAGAATATAAAAGCGCTAACTTATTATGGTTTGGGCACTTATCTAAAAGATGTATCGTATATCCGAGAAGTAATTTTAGATTTTAAGAACAACCCAGATAAACAAAAAAAAGCAAAGGAAAGAATTAACAGCCTAAGGAGACCTTTTGCAGCAAGGGAGATATGCGATGTTGTATGCCAAGGTAGTAGTGGGGTTACCTATTGATGGTCCATTTGATTATATTGTTCCTGCGGATTTGCAGGAGAAGATAAAAGTTGGCTCGAGAGTGAAAATAGATTTCCATAATCAAAAGAGATTGGGCTACGTAGTAGGCCTTAGCTCAAAGACAAAGATAAGAAAACTTAAATCCATAATCTCAGTTATAGATGATGTCCCTATATTAGATAGAAATATACTTTTACTTACAAAGGAGTTAGCCAGTTATTATTGCTGTTCTTGGGGTGAGGCAATTGAGACTGCTTTACCTGAGCAGTTAAGGAGGCCAAAACCAATCTCATTCAAGCTATGGAGTTATGAAAGAGAAGTCCATAGCAGAGAAACCGATAAAACTGAATTTATCCTTTTGCATGACTTAGATGGTTTAAGGCGTTGGGATATATATGCCCAACACATAAAAACAACCTTAGAAGATAACAGGTCAGTGATTGTTCTTTTGCCTGATACCTATTCTGTTTTGAGGGCGCAAGAGTTGATAAAGATGCGATTAGATTCTCCCATTGCAATTTTATATAGACAAAGACGTAAAGAATTAGAAGAATGGATAAGGGTGAGATGTGGTGATGTATCGATAGCAATTGGCACGCGTTCTGCGATATTTGCGCCATTTAGGGATGTAGGCCTGATAATTATAGATGAAGAACAGAGTCAAAGTTATAAACAAGACCAGCTGCCCCACTATAATGCCAGGGATGTGGCTTGGATGCGAGCTAACATTGATAGAACAAAAGTTATCTTTGGCAGTGCTTGTCCTTCGTTGGAGACATTTTATTTGGCTAAACAATCAAAGATAAAATATATACTTATTCCGCGAAAGCTTTCTTATCCTCAAGTAAGAATTATTGATATGAAAAGCTTGATAGGATTTAAAAGGCAGAATAGCGTTGTCATCTCTAAATACTTAGAGGGTTCTATTGCTCAGACCTTGAATTCAAAAGGTAGAATACTTCTGTTTATAAATCGTAGAGGATTTGCTACTTTTGTTTTTTGCCAACATTGTAAGACTCCACTTAAATGTCCTCGCTGCAGCGTCAATTTAATATACCATTTTAAACAGAGAATCTTAAACTGCCATTATTGTGGTTTTAAGATACAACCGCCCCAAATTTGCCCTCAATGTAATTCAGGTTATATAAAATACTCTGGAGCAGGCACAGAAAAAACAGAGAGTGAGTTATCGCGTCTGTTTCCTCAATCCTGTATTGCAAGATTTGAACAGAATGGCTCAATAGACATAAAATCAATAGATATCATTATTGCTACCCAATCAATAATCAGACACCCTGTATATAACTTTGATTTAATAGGAGTTATTTCAATAGATAACTCTTTAAACCGTATAGATTTTCGTGCGGCAGAGAAAACATTTGATTTGTTGATGGGCCTTTTAAGGCTTAGCGATAAAAAGATAGTAATTCAGACAACAATGCCTCAGCACTATTGCCTTCAAGCTCTGGCGACCCAGGATATTAATAAGTTTTATGATGAAGAGTTAAATCAGAGAGCGCAGTTAGATTTTCCACCTTATCGACATTTTTGTCTGGTAAAATTGAGAGGTAAGAATGAGATAAGAGTAAGACAGACGAGCCAGAAAATATTTAATAAATTTAAGAGATACAATCGCGACAAGACAGTAGAGATTATCTCTTGTAATCCTATGCAGCCTTATCGACTACGTGGAAATTTCTATTGGCAGATATTAATTAAGACGGCTTCTCCACTTAGAGCTACAAAGTTCCTTAAAAAACATTTAAAGAAATTTTCATATTCAGATATAATAATTACTGTAGATATGGATCCTCTGTAATCAGATAGAAAGTTATGAATATCGTATTCTTTGGAAGCGCAAATTTTGCTGTTCCTTTTTTGAGAGCGATTTTAAAGACCGATCATAATATTAGCTGCGTAGTTACCCAACCCGACAGACAAAAAGGTAGGGGTCTGTCTTTGAGTTCTACCTCAGTTAAGACTACAGCATTGGAGTATGCACTTTCGGTTTATCAACCTACCAAAATCAATGCAACTGATGTCATAAATTTTTTAAGAGATTTAAATCCCGATTTATTTGTAGTAATCGCCTATGGTCAGATGTTATCTCAGGAAATCTTGGACATACCAAAGATATTCTCTATAAATGTCCATGCTTCTCTTCTACCAAAATATCGAGGGGCAGCTCCCATAAGTTGGGCTATAATAAAAGGAGAGAAAAAAACAGGCATTACTATAATAAAGATGTCTCATCAGATGGATGCCGGTCCAGTAATTCAACAGAAAGAGATAAACATAGAAGATGATGATACAGTATTTACTTTGCAGGATAAACTCTCTGAGTTGGGAACCCAAATGCTGTTAGATTGTCTTAGAAACATAGAGAACAATAACTATACCTTAACGTCTCAAGATGAAAATCAAGCTA
>JAMWDE010000063.1 GCA_023818905.1 Candidatus Omnitrophota bacterium
ATATTTCAGATATGTCTTGGACCAAAAGAATCACGCACCCTCAAGATATCTTGAAAAAAGGGCAAAAGATAGAAGTGATGGTTCTTTCTGTAGATAGTCAAAACCGCCGCATTGCTTTAGGCTTAAAGCAACTTCAGCCTAATCCTTGGCCTGAGATTGCTTCCAGGTACCCATTAGATATGGTCTTAGATACGGAGGTTGTTAATGTTACTGATTTTGGCGTATTTGTTAAGATAGAAGAGGATTTGGAGGGTTTAATATATGCAAATGAGATAGACAAGGATAAGATGGCACAATTGAAACCAAAAGATAAGATAAAGGTGAAAATAATAAAGATAGATGTAGAACAGGGAAAGATCGGCCTTAGTGCTAAGGTTTAATGAGAAGAGAAAAGATTTCTAAGAGGTGAATAATATGCAGATATCAGATATTGATAAACAATTAGAGATTATAAAGCGTGGGGCTGTAGAGATAGTCTCAGAGGAAGAGTTAAGAAATAAATTGAAGGAGAGCATAGCCAAGAAGAGGCCACTTAAGGTCAAGGCTGGATTTGACCCCACTGCACCTGATTTACATTTGGGGCATACGGTTCTGTTAAGGAAGCTAAGACAATTTCAAGACTTAGGACATAAGGTCTTTTTCTTAGTCGGTGATTTTACTGCCCGTATAGGCGACCCTACTGGCAGATCTGAGATAAGAAAACAATTGAGTCAACAGGAAGTTATGAGGAATGCTATAACCTATAAAAAACAAGTATCCAAAATTCTTGATATGGATAAAGTTAAAGTTGTCTTCAATAATGATTGGTTTGGCAAAATGTCAGTAGTAGAAATCTTAAAGTTGACTACGCATGCTACAGTAGCGCAGATGTTGGCCAGGGCAGATTTCAAGAAGAGGCTGGAGTTAAAACAGGATATTTCGCTTTTAGAATTTATGTATCCACTTCTACAAGGATACGATTCAGTAGTGTTAGAAGCCGATGTAGAGTTAGGCGGAACGGACCAGATATTTAATCTGCTTATAGGTAGAGACATTCAGAAGGATTTTGGTCAGACGCCACAGGTGGTCATAACTATGCCGCTTTTGGAAGGAACTGATGGTGTGCAGAAGATGTCTAAGAGTTACGGTAATTATATTGGTATAGATGAACCTGCCCGAGATATGTTTGGGAAGATTATGTCTATATCTGATGAATTGATGCTGAAGTACTATACACTCTTGACCGATGAAGACCTAGAGTCGATAAAAAAGATGCACCCAAAAGAGGCAAAACTTAAGTTGGCAGAAATTATCACTATCCAGTATCATAATCAGAGTCAGGCTTTAAAAGAACGCCAAGAATTTGAAAGAGTTTTTAGCCATAAACAGATACCACAGGATATCGCTATACATAAGTTATCCACCAAAGAGTCGGTTATGGAAATTATTTTAAAAAATAATCTGGCTAATACAAAAAATGAGGTGCGTCGTCTTATAAAGCAAGGAGCGGTTACATTCAACGGTGCACGTTTAGATTCTGAAGAGGTAGTCATAGATACGGGAGGCATCTTAAAGGTAGGCAAGAGGAGATTCTTAAAATTAGAGAGATAGTATGCAGAATGTTTAAAGGCATAGATGCTTTTGATAGAGGTGTATTTTTTGTTTTTACTGCAACTATTATAGTAAATGCCTTCAATCTTCTTTATCAGCTTTTAATAGCACACAGATTAAACCCGGAATATTTTGCTGCCTTTAATTCTCTTATAGCAATATTTATGCTGGTCTCCAGTCCCTTGGCTAATCTTCAGATAGTGACTGCAAAATATGTAGCAGATTACCGCCGTCAAAAACAACCTCAGAAGATAAATTTTTTGCTCTACAGTGTTTTTAGAAAAGTTCTATTGTTGGCCTTTTTGACATTGGCGGGATTTTATTTATTCTCTTCTTATATAATACAAAAACTTAAAATACCTTCTTTTGCTTCTGTCTATATTTTATCCCTATTATTGGCAGGTTGTTGGTTATTACCCATTTTTTTAGGCGCCCTACAGGGACTTGAGTTTTTTGGGTGGATGGCAGTCATTTCCGTATCAATATCAGTATTAAAGTTGCTTTTGGCTTTTATTTTTTTGCGATTGGGTCTTAAAATTACCGGTGCACTCGGAGCACTGTTGTTGAGTTATTCAGTAGGACTGATTTTGGTAGCAGTAATTTTAAGAGACATATTTTTTACGAAAGCGGTAACTTGCGATATCAATCTGAAAGATTTTTTTTACTATATATTGCCCGTATCTGTAAGTACCTTTTTATTTATGTGTCTGGTAAATTTTGATATGGTTGCAGTAAGGTATTTTTTTAACTCACAGGAATCAGGCGTGTACGCCTTAGCGCAGATGGTAGGCAAGTTGATTCTTTTTTTACCTGCAGCAGTAAATGTAGTTATATTACCCCACACGAGCGGTTTAAGCAAAGAGCAAAACAGGGCCAGACTCACCTTAAAAAAGGGCCTTCTGTACGCCTTCTCTTTGTGTATCTTTGCCGCTTTGATTTATAATATTTTTCCTAATTTTACTTTGAGGATACTTACAGGTAAAACCATTGCTGAATCTATCTTTTTAGGAAGGTTTTTTAGTGTATCCATGGCATCATTTGCACTCCTCTTTATCATCATCACATACTTTATTTCCATTAAAGATTTACGTTTTATCAAATATCTATTTCTGTTTACGCTATTACAAATTATAGCTATTGTCTTGTTTCATAAGGTACTAATACATATTCAATTAATTATGTGCATCAATGCATTTATGCTCTTGTTTATTCATCTTGTTTTGGCTTTTAAAGGATGATAGGTCTAAAAGAAAAAATTTCTATAATTATGCCAGCCCATAATGAGGCAGGTCGCATCGCATCAAATATTGAAGAGACCGCTAAGACATTTAACGAATTTGGTTGTGACTGGGAGATTATTCTAATAGATGACGGCTCAGAAGATAATACCTATGAGATTGCCAAATCTCTCATAGCAAAATACCCAGAGAGACTTATCGTTAAAAAGAATCGTTTTAATTTAGGCAAAGGCAGAGCAATAAAAAAAGCCCTACATTATGTAAGTGGAAATTATATTTTGTTTCTTGATGCAGATTTAGATTTACATCCCATTCAGTTCCAAACGCTTTTTGATATTATGCGTTTAAACAATGCCGATGTGGTTATTGGTTCAAAATTGCATCCTAATTCTGTAGTTATCTATCCTTGGCATCGCAGAATAATCTGTCTTGTTTATTTCTGTTTGATAAAGTTACTTTTTGGTCTGCCTTGCCGTGATACTCAGACAGGATTAAAGCTATTTAAAACAGATGCCTTACGTAAGGTTCTACCCAGACTTCTAGTAAGGAGGTTTGCTTTTGATATAGAGCTGTTAGTCAATATTAGTAGATTAGGGTATAAGATTGTGGATGCGCCTTTAGCGTATTTGCCTCAAAAAAGATTCGGTTGGATTAACCTAAGGGCAATTGTAAAGACAGGTTTGGATACCTTAGCAGTATTTATCCGTGCGCGTGTATTAAAATACTATGACCGTATCGATTATTATCGCCACAAAAACTTGGCAAAAGAATTTAGAAGAATGCGTAAATAGGTGCAGACACCTGGATTCTGTAGATTTTGAGATTATTATTTTACCTGACGAACCAATTGAGAGTTTGAATGCCGCTGACTTAAGGATTATCCCTACAGGACCAATCAGCCCAGCCTACAAAAGAGACATAGGCATGCAATACGCTAAGGGAGATATCTTGGCCTTTATAGATGATGATGCTTATCCTAATCCAGATTGGCTGAAGAATGCCTTGGAGAACTTTAAATACGATAATATTGCAGCTGTGGGTGGCCCAGCAATTACGCCTGAAAGTGATACATTAAGACAGAAGGCAGGTGGTATTATCTATGCCTGTTGGTTGGTAAGCGCTAATCGCAATTATCGTTATGTTCCAAAGAAGAAGAGACAAGTGGATGATTTTCCCACTTGCAACCTTTTAGTACGTAAAACAATTATGCAAAGATTAGGAGGTTTTGATACAGAATTTTGGCCAGGAGAGGATACCAAACTATGTATGGATATAACCTCTCTTGACAAGAAGATAATCTATGACCCCAGAGTTTTAGTCTATCATCATCGTCGGCCAGTATTCCTAGCACATCTTAGACAGGTAGCTAACTATGCTTTGCATCGCGGTTATTTCGTTAAGAGATTCCCTGAAACGTCTTTTAGGTGGAGTTATTTTGTACCAAGTATTTTCTTAATCTGTATTGTAATAGGAGGTATGTTTTCTTTTTGTCTACCTTTTTTTAGATCAATATATTTTAAGGTAATATTTTTATATTTATTTATTGTATTGATATTTTCTATCTTAGGAGTGTTAAAAGAAAAGAATGTGAAATATCTTTTCCAGAGGACAATTTTATCTGTAATGGTTGCCTTAGGCATAATACTTACTCACCTGGTTTACGGTTTGTATTTTTTGAGGGGTTTGTCTTCACATAAACTTAAAGAAGAAAAAAGATGAAGATAGTAATCTCATATCCCGCCTTGGCTTGTAACCAAAGGTATCCTACCTTGGGTCAGAATAGGCAATTTCAGTACTTTAGAGAGCCTACCTATATCTATCCTATGGTTCCTGCGCAGGCAGCCACTCTACTTAAACAAGCAGGACATCAGGTTATTTGGAATGATTGTATTGCTCAAGGTTGGGATATCCAGAGGTTTTTTAAGTTCATCCAGAAAGAAAGACCTGATCTGGTTGCATTTGAGACTAAAACTCCAGTAATCAAGAGACTTTGGAGAATAGTTAGCGAACTTAAATCTCTTTCAGAAGATAACTGGAAATTGATAATTGTCTTGTTTGGTGACCATGTGACTGCCTTACCAGAAGAATCATTTCAAAATTCACCTGTAGATTTTGTTTTAACTGGCGGAGACTATGATTTTCTATTACTGAATTTATGTAACTTTCTTAGTAATCCCGAAGATACCAAGTTAGAAGCTGGTATCTATTATCGCGATAACGGACAGATTCAAAATACTGGCAAGTTCCAACTGAATCATGATTTAGATAGCTTACCCTTTATAGACCGTGATTTGACTAAATGGCAACTCTATGCCTACAAGAATGGCAATTATAAGATGACTCCTGGCACCTACATTATGAGTGGAAGAGACTGTTGGTGGGCTAATTGTAGTTTTTGCGCCTGGAGACAACTTTATCCAAAATTTCGCTTGCGCCATCCAGATAATGTATTGGATGAGATAGGTATTTTGATTGCGAAATATAAGGTTAAAGAGATTATGGATGACACAGGAACTTTTCCTGTAGGTGATTGGTTGAGAGAATTTTGCACAGGAATGATTAATAGGGGCTATAGTCAAAAAATATATTTTGACTGCAATATGCGTTTTGGAGTCTTGAGTTATGATGATCTCAAGCTGATGAAAAAAGCAGGTTTCAGACTGCTTTTATTTGGTTTGGAATCTGCTAATCAGGAGACCCTTGATAGGATAAAAAAAGGAATAACCTTAGAAAGGGTCATCGAAGACTGTAAATTAGCCACCCAGGCAGGGCTATTTCCGCATATAACTGTTATGTTTGGCTATCCCTGGGAAGATAGCCAGGATGCCTTAAAGACCTTAAGATTTGTAAGATGGTTGCTAAAGAAAGGGTTGGTTTATACTATGCAGGCAACCATAGTTATCCCTTATCCTGGTTCTAGATTATTTGA
>JAMWDE010000064.1 GCA_023818905.1 Candidatus Omnitrophota bacterium
CTCCAGATTATAATCCCTGGCGAAGTAGCCCCACGCCGAATGAAAGACTATGAACGCTCTGTTCTGTCTGTCTGCCAAGGCACTCCTTATCTCTCTATCCAGGCCTTCCAGCTTCTGAAGATAGGTATCTCGGTTCTGTTCATAGTAGGCTCTATTGGTGGGGTCAACCAACATAACATCTGGGTCTATTTGTCTGACTGCTTCTAAAGCGGTTATCGCCCTCTCAAGTGGCGCTAAGGCGACATCAAGTTTTTGTTGCGCTAAGGCTTCACTATACGCCTCCATGGCCTCTCGATAATTGGCCAATTGTTCATCAATAGCCGCAAATTTGGCTTTAGCCTTAGTCGCCTCAGCAATTGGTATCACAGGTGCTGGTTTTGCTAATGCCTGCAACTGTTTCACATATACCTTATCAGCACCCAATGCCTCTAAAGCCCTTAGAACTGCCTGTTGATGAGCAAAATCCCAGCGTTTAAATCTTTCCTGGTCAATCTGTGTTCTTACAGCGGCTTCTTCGCCTACTATAGGATGGCTACCTTCGTGTCCAAGGAGAAACGTAAGGAATGGAATTATGTTTTTACGACCTATTCTTAGGAGGGCTATATCTAAATATATTGTATCGCCTTCAATCTGGGCGTAATGTTCAACGCCCTCTCGGAATTCAATATTATACGCCGAGATATCCCTTGTTAAACTAGGCGCCCTTATATGGATTATCCTGAAATAACGCTGCATTACATCTATAACGCCTGTTAAATTATCTTGGCTGCGCAATCTAACGGGCAATCTACCAGTGGCGGTATCTATTAGACCTCTGGCAATTTCTGAAGCGCCCTGATTACCTTTGAAACTAAGTCCGCTACCTATTGGTTTACCAAGTCCTTTTGCGCCTTTTTTAGCAAGCACTTCAAATGCCGCGGGTGCTGCTGGTGGGATAACCTTGACCTGCTGGCTGGTTATTTGAGCCCTTATCTCTGCCTCTAAATTTCCAACCGCAAGAGCAATTTGTGCATTCTTTGGGTCAACTTTTGTTCCATGCCCTTTTGCCCCTAACTTCCGCATAAAGAAATCTCTATTAAATGAGCCGTCAGGGTTTATAAAATCCCCAACGCCGGTTTCTTTAATAGATGTTCGAAGTCTGTCTAGTTGTGTTAAAAACTCTGCAACTGTATCGGCCCCCGCTAAAGGCAAACTTCTGTCTAGTGTAGGCTGTTGCCTAGGTGCCTTAGCAGGTTTTGCTTTAGTCTCTTGTTTTTGGACCTCTTTGATTACTTCTTCAAAAGCAGCTTTTATCTGTACCAAAGTTAGTGCCTTAGGATCTATATCTCCTTGCAGCCTCCGCTTTTCCTTTTCTTTTTCAATCTCCGCCAACCATTCCGCAGCAAAGGTTTTTAAATCTCTGCCCTCTGCGGCAGCCAAACTAAAAACCATTAGCGCATGGGCTGTTAAGTCATCAATATTTCTAAGAAACATGCCGGCGCTTATTTGATATCTCCCCGTCTCTAACATCTTTTCATAAGGCGATTTTTTATCTGTTATAACTGTAATATAAGGTCTGGTTTTATTTTTCCCGTTTATCTTTGGCATTATGACTAAATACGAGAGTTTGTTTTCTTTTAGGAGTTCGGTTATGCCTTTTGTATGGAAACCGCCAGTGATAAGGGCAGCAACAACCTGTCCTTTTTCCCGCATCCTTTGGATGGTGTTATTTATGATGGCATTGTTACGTTTGGTTGCAAGTTCATAGAATTCTAATGCCTTTGGGAGTTTCTCAAATATGGCATTTATATCTAATTCTGATTTTAGCACTAGATTGTATCTTGCATAGTTTTCCTTTAGGAATTGGGCTATTTGCTGTGGGCTTATGCCTCCATTCAACTTTATTAATACATTATAATCGGCATTTATAAGCTTTGCCTCAAATAGCTGTTTTAGGTATTCTGTGAATTTGGTGTAATTATACAGGTCTTTTTGTTGGGTTTTGGTAAAGAGCTTCTCTTTTATGGCATCCTCAAAGCTTGCTACCTCGTTGAAGATTTCCAGTATGTCTATAGCTTCGTATAGGGTTACATAGTCTATGTATGAGTTAAGTTCTTTAAATTTTGATAGGTCTACCTTTTGTCTTTCTGCAATTTCTTTCAAATAGACATAGAAGTCTCCTTTTGAGAGCTTTCCAAGTTTAAATGATAAACCTTTTAACAGGAACTTTTCAAGTTCTGGCTTGTCTAGTTTTTCAGAAAGAAGTTTTACTATTTCTTCCTTTTCTCTATCTGCCTTGTTAAAGTCAATGGTATTCTCAAGTGATATGGCTTTTAGAAGTAGTGATATATTGGGATAATTACCAGATATGACACCTGTCTTCTTTGCAAGATTAGATATGTATTCCCAGTGTTTCGTAAAGGCAATCTTTCCATCCTTATGTAGAACGCAGTTTCTAGTAAGTTCTATCATCTCTTGGGTATAGATATAGGGTTCTAGCGCCTCAAGTGAATCTTTTAATGCCTTTATGTGATTTAGGGCACTGCCATTTGTTTGTAGTATATACCTAAATGCCTCAAGGTCCTTTGTATATAACTCCTCATCCTCAATACCATATAGCGCTATATCTTCTTTAGAGCATATGGTAAAGAATTCCGCGGCAGACAATCTACCTTGCTCCATAAAGTGCTGGGCGGTCTTTTGTTTTATGTCTTCTATGGGAAATGTTGCCAAAAATGAGGTATCAATATAACCAGCAGAACCTTCCTGCGTAACTAACCTTACGTTATAATTGGTAAGTAGGTTATCTAGGAGTTTTACAATGGACTCTTGGGCAGTCAAGGAATCATGGGCATCTTGTATATGAATAATTGTCTCGTCATTGGCGCCTTTGTGGACCTGCCTTGTAACACCTATGTCATAAGGAATGCTGAAATTATCTAAATCCTTCTGGGTAAGTTTTCCATTTATCTTCTGGGTAATAAAAACAGGGCTCCCGCCCTGTGCATATACAATCTGCTCCCATATAAAACATATAACCACAATAAGGGCGATTGTCTTTATCCAGAGTTTAAATTTGGATTTAAAGTTGGAGGTCTCTTGTTCTTTTTCCATTATTATTAATATATAGTAAGTATTCTTTGCCCTGAAAATGAAAAATAAACTCTTTTTAAAACAACATTGAAACTGCGAATAAAAAAATAGGGCTCATTTTTTCTTTAGCCTTTTATTATTTATTTTGTATTATAAATAAATGTAGATTCTTTCTATCTTCAATATAAGTATATCATATTATGTGTATTTGTCAATATTTAAAAACTAACTTTTTGAAATCTTAACATTTGTGTTTTTAGTGAAATTTAGGCAAGATTTAGTAATAGTAGGTTGGCTGTAATGACTTCTTTGGACGTCTTACTTTAACGCTTTTTTCTCTATCTATAACTAAATTTGAGAGCGTTCGTGATGCGTTTGATTGTGTAGGACGTTTTCTCGTTGGACATTTTTGTGAGGAGGGAGATGTGCCATTTGATAATATATATTCAAGGTCAAGCGAAATAATACTTGGTAATAATCTTCTATCCCTCATAATCTTTATTAAAGTAGCCCTATCTAAGTCCAATTTGGTAGTTGACACCTTATAGAGTAGAGGATAATCTTTGAATAGCCCTTGCAGGTCTAGTTCTGTCATAAATGGCTCTAAAATCTTTTCAATGTTTTCCATGTTGTCTATATCAAGTATTACGCCGAATGGGACACCGAGTTTATTAAGTTTTTCCTGCATATCCTCTCGGTCAACAGGGATTACTAAGCAATCTGTCCTACCAAGACTTATTAGCCTTTGCTGTATGGCTCCTAATATTTGTGGAGTGGCGTTTTCTTTAGGGATGCCTATGACTAATGAGGTCTTTTTAGTATCCTGGATTATTCTGTTAATCCTAAAAGATGATGCCGCGGCCATAAAGTTGGCAGTTTCTCCGACGGAGAGTTCCCTTAGGACATCGTGTGCAAATCTTTGCGCCCTTAACTGCTCTTGCACCTCTTGAGTTCTTGACCCCGCCTGTCTATGTATTTCTCTATCAATAAGATATCTAATCCTAATTCCCACATCAGGATAGAGTCTTAAATGATATAATGCGAGTCTTCGTCTAAATGGTTCGAGACGTTGAATCCTTGCAGTATCTAAAAGATCCAAAATTAATTCTACTTGATAATCATTTCTAAGTGAAGGCGGCAGATACCGTCTAGCTGAAATAAGTTCTCTTAAGCGTTCTATCGGATATTCGGTTTCTAACCTTGCCGCCTCCTCCTTACTTATTTCAACATAAGATAATCTGCTTAATTCCCGTCTTACATCTCCCTCCATAGTAGATTCCGAATTAGGTTTCCAGCCTTCTACTTTACATCCTATCTCTCTTTCTAACATAGTACGCACCGCGGGGTTTTCTTCGGTGCAATAAACTAAAAGTGCTGTATCGCTAAACCCATAGGCTTCTGGGTCATAGGCAAATTTTACTGATGGTATTTCTCCTGTTGCTACATGAGGTATTAATCCCCTCGCTATCTCCGTGGCTTGTTCCACTGATGTCAAAATTACAAACTTTCCAGCCCTTTCACCTTCTACGCCTCCAGTTGGAGTTAAGCTTGGATTCCACAAAAATACCATCGTGCTGTTTCTGGCAATCTTAATAGCAGTTGCTCCTGGGGTTCGCTTCAAATTGGCTACAATCTCTCTTCCTCTTGCCAGAGCTACTTTGTCATCAATAAATTCTCTTAAACATCTTCCAAGCGGAGTCCTGCCGCGGATACCCGACTGGTCATCCTCCAGGTGCTCTTCCATTTCAGCAATAAGACCGGTTAGTTCGGGATGTAGAATTCTTGTGGTAAGTATAATAATTTCTCTGTGGCTTAAGTTAGTTCGTTCTAATGCTTCGTGTAATATATACTCGGTAAGTAAATCCCTTTGGCCGGTCTGGCGTTCTCTATCAAGTAAAAACCTTATCAGGTTTACTGCCAATGCTCTCTGGGAACCAAGGAAGTATCTACGGCGGCCTTCTACTATTGCGTTAAACCAATTAAAACTACGTCGAGGAGCCGCAACTGTGGCCTGTACCCTCGCTATCTCGTCGGGGCTTAGAACCTCCTGAAGCTCCGCCATGTGCTGAGAAATTATATCTTGCAGTCTCCTGCATCTTTGCTCTACCTGCCTGACTGCATCGTCATTAGCAGCAATTACTCCAGCGCTCTCTTGTGGTTGGTTTATTCGTTTCTCAATCGCTTGTACTTCTCCGGTGTCAAAACCATCATGTATCTGGCCAGTTGTGGCTCGCCTCACAATACATACTGGCGGACGAGAATCGTTTGGCTCTCCTCTTATCTCTACAGTCAAGTTGCCTGCCGCGGTTCTAATAACCCCGCCATGGCCAATAATCTCGCCAAAATTTCTTCTCCTTCCTGCATCGTCCCTTGAAAGCCCCAAAAGGACGCTTTTTCTCTGTTCCTCTGTTGCCCGTCCTTCCCTTACCGCAGCAAGGTCTGCGGCTGGCACAGAACGTGCAATAACACCAAGTGGGATTTTACGCTCCATTCTTACAACATTATCGGTCCCAGGAATCCTGACATTGCAATACTGTATCTGACCGATTCTGTTGACAACAATGATATTCTGAGGGTTAGCCGGGTCAACGCCCACTTCTTCCAGATTTGTATCAAAATGCACTGCCCCTTCCATCCCTTCAATATAGACTATGCCTGAGCGCGCCTCAGAA
>JAMWDE010000065.1 GCA_023818905.1 Candidatus Omnitrophota bacterium
AGCTTTAAAAACCAAACAGATGATAATTTAAAAGAATTCTTAAAAGGTGACATTTCTATTTTGAAAAAAAGATGACATTTTTATGTTGCAACAACACAGCAATTCAAAAGTGCTTGATTTTATAAATATTTAATTTATAATAATAATTCTTACATTAAGAGAGAAAGAGGGGTGGAACTAATGTATGCGGTAATCGAGGTTGGAGGTAAGCAATACAAAGTAAAAAAGGATGAGATTATTGAAGTAGAACGACAGAATGCGCCTGAAGGCAAAGAAATTGCCTTAGAGAAAGTGTTGCTCTTGTCTGAAGATAAGCAAATCCAGATAGGGCAACCTTACCTTAAGAACGTTAAGATAAAGGCAGAGGTTCTAAAACACTTTAAAGGAAAAAAAGTAATTTCTTTTAAATATCGTAGGCGTAAATCCTCGCATTGGAAAAAAGGACATCGTCAGTTATTGAGCCGTCTGAAAATCAAAGAGATCTACTTAGGTTAATTCTAAGGTGCTATAACCAAGTCGTGTTTATTGACCGGGTTAAAATATACGTAAAAGCAGGTAACGGTGGAAATGGATGTCAGAGTTTTTATCAGGATAGATTCACCCGTCACAAGATTCCTGATGGGGGAGACGGTGGTAGGGGCGGAGATATAATCCTCCAAGCAGATAGAAATCTACATACCCTCTTAGACTTTCGATATAGAAGACATTTCTTTAGTTTGCATGGAAAATCCGGTTCAAGTGGAAAGAAAAAAGGCAAGGATGCCCCTTGCTTGATTATTAAAGTTCCTTGCGGTACAATAGTCAAGGATGCGTCAAGTGGATGTATATTGCAAGATTTAGAAAAAGATGGCCAACAGGTTATTGTAGCCAAGGGTGGTCAGGGAGGGAGTGGTAACCGACATAGACAGGAAGCCACTGGAGGTAAAGCAGGAGAGGAGAGGGAAATCCTACTTGATTTAAAACTTATTTCCGATGTAGGAATAGTGGGTTTCCCAAACGCAGGAAAGTCGACTTTGCTTTCTAATATTTCTAGTGCACATCCTAAGATTGCTGCCTACCCTTTTACTACAAGGTTTCCTGTTTTGGGAGTAGTAACCAATGACAGTAGCTCTTTTGTTATAGCGGATATCCCTGGGCTAATTAAAGACTCTTCAAAAGGTAAAGGACTAGGCCATGACTTTTTAAGGCATATTGAACGCACAAAGATTATTTTGCATCTTGTTGATATGTCAGGTAGCGAAGGAAGAGACCCTATCCAAGATTATAAGGTTATCAACAAAGAGCTAAAGGAGTATAGTCCTCACCTTTATAAAAAACCACAAATTATTGTGGCAAATAAAATGGACCTTGAACCGTCAGCAATGAATTTAGAGAGATTTAGAGAAGTGATAAAGAAGAAGGTATATCCTATATCTGCTTTAAAGAAAGAAGGCCTGGAGGAAGTAATTGAGGCAATCAAAAAGAGATTACAATAGGATTGTAGTTAAGATAGGTAGCAGTCTTCTATTCTACGAGAAGATGGAGTTAAATCATGGATTCTTTAGGTCAATCAGCGAGCAGGTTAATAATTTATTTAACGAAGGTAGAGAGATAATTTTGGTATCTTCGGGAGCTATTGCATTTGGTATTAATGCGTTAAATTTAAAAAAAAGACCCAAAGAGCTTTATCTTCTACAAGCCGCTGCAGCTATAGGTCAGAATAGGCTTATGTATACCTATCAACGTATTTTTGGAAGAAGGGTACATGTTGCTCAGATTCTTTTGACTCGCGATGACTTTAATGATAGACGTAGATACCTGAATGCCAAGAATACCATTTGCACACTATTAAAATACGGTAGCATCCCTATCGTAAATGAAAATGATACTGTTTCTACAGATGAGATAAAGTTCGGTGACAATGATAGACTTTCTGCAATGGTAGCAAGTTTAATCTCAGCAGATATATTGATTATCCTCTCAGATGTAGATGGGCTCATTGATAGACAAAATAAGATTGTTAACGTAGTAGATAAAATTACTCCTCAGATAAAGGCACTTGCCTGTTTTACCGACAGAGAGGTTTGTGTAGGCGGAATGGTTACTAAGATTGAGGCAGCTAAGATTGCGGTTGATTCTGGTATACCATGCGTAATAGCTAACGGTTATCGTAAAAATATAATCGAGCTGGTCTTAAAAGAACCATTCAAATATGGAACACTATTTTTACCCAAAGAGACACTCGCAGCAAGGAAGCGTTGGATTGCCTTTGCCACAGAGCCACAAGGTAAGATTGTGGTAGATGAAGGCGCAAAGTCCGCTCTCATAAATAAGAAGAGTTTGCTTTCTGTGGGGGTCGTTGCTGTTGAGGGAGATTTTGAAGAAGGGGATGTGGTGAGCGTGGTAGATGTAAGGCAGCAAGAGTTTGCCCGTGGTAAAGTTGGATTTTCTAGGATTGAGTTAGAGAAGGTCAAAGGAAAACGATATCCTAAAGAAGTTATTCACTGCGACAATATAGTTATACTATAAAATAAAAAAGGGCAAGATTATGAATCTTAATAGGGAAATATTAAATATTGCACAGGAGGCACAGAGGGCTAGCAGATTTTTAGCAGGAGTGTCTTCAGAGATAAAGAATAAGGTTTTGTTTGATATGTCTAAAGCACTACTTGAAAAAAAGGATCTTATCTTAAAGGCAAACAAGAAAGATATCTCTGCAGCGAAAAAGAAAGGTATAACCAGTGCTTTTGTGGACCGCCTAAGATTGGATGAAAGACGAATTAAAGAAATGTCAGATTCTCTTTTAGAGCTAATGAGATTATCTGACCCTATAGGAGAAGTGATAAAAGCCTGGCGCAGGCCAAATGGCTTGTGGATACATAAAGTACGAGTACCTTTGGGGGTTGTGGCTATTATTTATGAATCAAGACCAAATGTTACCTCTGATTGTATAGGTCTATGTTTTAAGTCAGGTAACAGTGTAATCTTAAGGGGAGGTAGTGAATCACTGAATTCAAACTTGGCTATACATCAGGTTCTTAAGGAGGTATTTAAAGAAAATGCTTTACCTCCAGGGATAGCTACTCTAATAGATACCAACGATAGACGTGCAGTAGATATTTTATTAAGATTGGATAAATTTATTGATGTGGTTATCCCGCGCGGAGGAGAAAGTCTTATCCATAAAGTAGTTAGTTCCTCACGTATCCCGGTAATAAAACACTACAAAGGCATCTGTCATATCTACGTGGATGAGTGGGCAGATTTGAATATGGCAGAAAGAATCTGTTTTAACGCCAAGGTGCAACGTCCAGGCGTGTGTAATGCTATGGAGTCTATGTTAGTGCATAAGGACATTGCTGTAAGGTTTCTACCTGGTATGATAAAAAAATTTATTTCAGCTGGCGTAGAAATCAGAGGCTGCTCCTTAACAAAAAATATTGTACCACAGGTTAAGATAGCAACCGAGAAGGATTACCACACTGAATATTTGGATTTAATCCTTTCAGTCAGAGTAGTAGAGGATTTAAAAGAAGCAATAGAGCATATAAATTTTTATGGCTCACATCATTCCGATGCCATTGTTACCGATAATTATGATAATGCCTTAGAGTTTCTAAGAGGCGTGGATTCTGCCTGTGTCTATGTCAATGCCTCTACACGTTTCACGGATGGATATCAATTTGGATTAGGTTCTGAGATTGGCATATCTACAGATAAGCTGCATGCACGTGGTCCTATGGCACTTGAGGAGTTGACCACCTATAAGTATATGGTATTTGGAAGTGGTCAGATTAGGGAATAGTTGTTAACTTATCAAACAGATGAAGGTAGGCATATTAGGCGGCACATTTAATCCTATACACATTGGTCATCTCATTTTGGCTGAGGAGGTAAGAGAGAAGTTGGATTTGGACAGGATTATTTTTGTGCCTGCCTATCTTCCACCACATAAAGACAGCTCCTGCGTTATTTCAGCCGATCATAGGTATGCAATGGTAAGGCTTGCAATTAGAAACAATAAGAATTTTAGCGTTTCTGATATTGAAATAAAAAGAGATGGGCTTTCTTATACTATTGATACGATAAGAGAACTTAAAAAGATTTATGCTAAAGACGAGCTGTATTTTATTATCGGCTCAGACCTCCTTAATTATTTGGGCGAATGGAAGGATTTGGATGATATCATGGGGATGGTAAAGTTTGTGGTGGCCACGCGCCCAGGATATCCACTTGACAAGATTCCTTCACATATCTCTAAAATTTCTATTAGGGCAGTGGACATATCTGCATATCAGATACGTCAGGCAATTAGAGAGAACAAATCATTTCGTTATTTAGTTCCTGAGGCGGTGTTCAATTACATTAATAAGAAAAAATTGTATAAATAAAACTTATTACCATGAAAGATATCAGAATTGCTCCTTCTTTATTGTCTGCTGATTTTAGTTGCTTGGGCGAGGAGATCAGAAAGATTGAATTGGCAGGGGCGGATATGGTTCATATAGATGTGATGGATGGTCAGTTTGTGCCTAATATTAGTATCGGACCGGTGGTAATAAAGGATATCCGTAAGGTAACAAAATTACCTTTAGATGTACACCTTATGATTCAGAAGCCATTGAGGTATGTAGATAATTTTATTCAGGCAGGTAGTGATATGATTACTATGCATGTAGAGACCATAAGTGAGCGTCTTTATAAAAGATATGTCAGCGATCTAAAATTGCAGAATATTAAATTTGGTATCTCTTTAAATCCAGATACACCTTTAAAAAAGATTATTCCATTCCTTAGTATGGTGGATTTTGTTTTGGTAATGTCAGTAAATCCTGGTTTTAGTGGCCAGAAATTTGTTCCGCAGGTATTGCCTAAGATTAGAAGATTAAGGGATATTTTTAAGGGAGATATTGCAGTAGATGGAGGTATAAATCACAATACAGCAAAATCAGTGGTTAAGGCAGGCGCAAATATTTTGGCTGCAGGTTCGTATATTTTTAATTCGGCAGATTATAAAGAAGCCATTGGGAGATTGAGAGAGTGCAGTAAAAAAGATGTCTAAGATTGTTTTTGGTACAGACGGTTGGAGAGGGGTTATCAGTAAAGATTTTACCTTTGATAATGTCAAGAAGGTTGCCCAGGCAATAGCGGATTATTATAAAGGCTTACAATCTCAGCAACCAGCTCGTATTCAGATAGCAGTAGGCTATGATACGCGTTTTTTATCTGATAAGTATGCTGAATTATTAGCCGAAGTTTTATCTGGTAACTCAATATCTGTTATACTTTCTGATAGACCCATACCCACACCTATGTTGAGTTTTACTGTGCGCAATAGAAAACTTACTGCAGGAGTAATGGTTACTGCCAGTCATAATCCCAAAGAATACAATGGGATAAAGATTAAGACCTCTACAGGAGCAGCAGCAGGTCTGGAGGTTACGCGACAGATAGAGAAATTAGCTAACGAGGTTAGTTTAGTTAGGGAATTGCAGATAAAAGATAAAATCAAAGATGAGAGATTAGATAGGGATTACATTAGATTTATACGTTCGTACATCGATCTTAAAAAAATCAAAACTGTAAAATTGAAAGTTTTAGTTGATGTGATGCATGGTAGTGGTAACAGGTTTATTGCAGAAATCTTAAAAGATGCAAAAATAAAATTTGAGTTTGTACGCGCCGAAATAAATCCTTCCTTTGGTGGTAAGCATCCTGAACCCATAGAGGAAAATTT
>JAMWDE010000066.1 GCA_023818905.1 Candidatus Omnitrophota bacterium
CACAGGGTTTTCTGGTATATTTTTGAATTTCTCCCTCAATGCCCTTAATGCAGCCGTAGAAAGCACTACATCACCCAAGGAACTCAATTTAATTACTAGTATCTTAAAATTGCTCAAAGCCTCCCGATATACTTCAACGGTCTTATTTACCATTATCTCTAAGGTATAATTATGAGTTAATTTTTTGTAGGCTGCCTCTGCCAATCTACAGGCTAATTCCTTATCCTTGTATATCCTTACTACTGCTGCTGCCATAGCATTGATATCTGAAGGAGCTACCATTAATCCTGTCTTGCCATCCTCAATAATATCCACCACCCCTCCCACCCGTGTTGCTACTACTGGTACTCCTGATGCCTGCGCCTCAATAATCACCCTGCCAAATGCCTCTTGGGTAGTGGTAGCCAGCACCAAAAGGTCTAGATGAGAAAGTACTGCTGAGATATCCCTCTGAATACCTAAAAACTGGGTACAATGCCACAGGCCCAACCTTTTCACTAAAACCTTTAACTCTTCCTTATAGGACATCTTAGAGATAGGCGCGTCTCCTACTATCCAAATCTTAAGATTCGCAATATGCTGTCTTGCTTTAGCCATTGCCTTAACAAAATCAAGGTGCCCCTTGAGGGGCGTAATCCTACCAATTATTCCTACATTGAACTCTCCTTTCCTTTTCTTATCTGGACTTATATAATGAAACTTTTCTAAATCCACTCCGCGCGGTATAAGTCTGATACGCTCATAAGGAACACCAAAATCGTCAACCATATGTCTACCTATAGCGTTACTTAGAACAATCACCCTCTTTGCCCAACCCATAACCTGACTAAAAAAATTTTTCTTATAGTATCCGTGACAGGTGGTGATAAATACTGTCTGGGTCAAACGGCAAGCAAAGTAGGCAATCCAAGCAGGAACTCTTGAACGCGCATGCACAACATCAATTTGTTCCTTTCTTATGATCTTGACTAACTTGGGTATCATCCTCAGTATAGTAAAAATGGATTTCTTATGTACTGCAAGGCTATAGTGTATAGCACCTACACTTTCTAATTCCTTTACCAATTCTCCACCAGCTGAAACAACCACAGCCTTATGGCCAAGCATTATCAGACGTCGCGCCAAATCAACTGTGCCTGTTTCTACGCCACCCACATTTAACTCAGGTAATACCTGCAGGATATTCATACTATTATATCATCTCTATTATGGCTTCCTTGACTTTCTGTCTATCATCTAATGCGCGAACCGGAGGGTTCTGTTGCCACAGACGTTGAATCAATTCAGATATCTGCGGTATAGCAGCCAGATAGATATAGCCTCTCTTGGCCATATAATCTAAAAAAAGCCGGTGTCTTCTTTTAACCTTAGAGTCGAAGACAATCACATAGCGGTTACTACTGACTGCCTCTGAAATCATAGAGACACTCTCAGGAGAAACTACCAAAAATCTACTTAGACCTAATATGCCACCTATGGCAAAGTTAGGATTGTACTCATTAGCAATGATAAGTAATTTGCAGCGGGGATAATCTTTAAATTCCTCTTTTACTACTTGCTCAATATCAGAAGAACTGCGGCGAGAGGTGGTAACCAGAACATCCAAATCCAAACTCTCACATACCTGTTTTATTTGACGTATCAACAGAGATAATCTCTCTAGATCCAAACCACCCCCTCTACTTACACCACCTATGAGTAACCCTAAGTATCTACCGTGGGGTCTGAGTCTTGATTTTGAATCACAGATTAAAGCCTCTGTTTTCTCATTTAGATAATCCTGATCTATCAGATTCAATGCTGCCTCTATCCTGACTACATTTTTCCTCTTAGGCGGTCGGTCATGCTGAGAGATAATCACTAGATTAAATCTCTTTATGCTCAAGATAGATGGCCGCATCACTACAATAGACTTAGATAGATTCTCGTTAGAGATAACATAATTTATAGCTGACAAGGAAGAACCACAGGAGATTACAAAATCAGGGCTCTGTCTTATAAGTGAATTGTAGGTATCTTCTGTTAAAAATGTCTTAAGACACCAGATGCATCCTTGACATCTGTATTTTCCTGCAAACAATGCTGAGGCCATCAAGGCCCTTTCAGATAATCTATTTTTAAATCTGACCTCTTGTGTAAAAACAGAAACACTCATACCTCCGGCCTGGAGGCAATCTTTAAGTATCTTTGCCACGGATTCTGCTTGCCTAAGATGTCCTGGTTTTCTGTCGCTAAGTATAAGGATACTTTTCTCTGGAGCATATTTCCATATCTTATAAGACCAGAGATACTGTTCAGGATACTGTCTTATGTATCTCTCAAATATATAAGTTAGTTCTTGGAGGTTATCCCTGATATCCTGCTGGAGGTTGTCAGTCCTTTTCAGATTGAAGACCGGACCAATGATAACTTTGATACAATGACTTTTGGTTCTAGTGTAGAAACCAGGCAAAATTGTAGCTCCATATCTTAAAGCCAATCTTACTGGTCCTGAGGATAGGGGAGTAAGTCTACCAAAAAATCTCACCAATATACCCTGCCTACCTCCTTGGTCAACAGTCATACCTACTGCCTCATTGTTTTTAAGACAATGGATTAACTGTCGCAGCTGGTTTTTCCTGCTAATTATCTTACATCCTCTCCTGAGCCGATATTGATTAAGTAAATTATCCAGAAGTGGATGTCTCTGGTCGCGAACAAACAGATTAAAGGTAAAACCAAGATTTGAGCTTACCACATTGGAAAGCTCCCAACTGCCAGCATGCACACCCAAAAATATCACCCCTCTCTTTTTTTTAAAGGCCTCCTTTATATTCTCCATACCCTCTATGGTAACATATCTGGCAATATAATCCTTATCGATCTTGGGTATAAGTAGTACCTCAATCAAGCTCTGTCCAAAATTATGATAGAATCTTTTGGTAATTATATTTATTTCTCCGGGAGATAGTTCATCTGCAAAAGCCAGCTTTATATTAGAGTAAACCCTGGCCTTGCGTTTAAGGTCAAAGTAATAGAGAAAGTCACCTAACCTTCTACCCGCAAAAAGGGCTAAATCTACAGGAATAGCCCTGAAGAGTGGCCCGGTTAATCTAAAGATTATATATCCGATGTAATCTATTATAGAGTCCTTCTTCATTTCTGCTTATCTTTAATTCTACCTGCAGGGCAAAAAGAAAGAATTGCCCAGATGGTAAAGATAGACAAGAAACCCTCGTCATATCCTTCTCGGTAGTAACAATAATATCTATATTCCTTTGCTTTGATAGCTGAATTATGTTTTCTAAATCCTGTTTAGAATAACTGTGATGGTCAGGAAATCTAAAAGATAGACCGATATCTATATCCAAATTTCTAATGAGTGCTTCAAAAGACTCAGGATGGGCAATTCCAGAGAATAAAGTTATGGTTTTACCCTTTAGTGTATCAATGCCATACAACCTATCCGGATTACCCAATTGCCAAAATCCTTTAGGCTGATAATCTGCTTCTACAATAATTGCAAGGGGATTAATCTTTTCTAAGGTCTGTCTGATACCTTCGAGGCTAACAGTAAGATTAACCTTGTTTAAAAAAAACACATCTGCCCGCCTCAGAGAAGAAAGTGGTTCACGCAGGATCCCACGAGGTATAACTCTACGATTACCAAAAGGCTGAGTGGCATCTATAGTAACAATCTCTAAATCCTTTTTGATCCTCCACTGTTGAAATCCATCATCTAAGATTACTGTATCTACAGCATAATTACGGATTGCAAAAGAGATAGCCCGTATTCTGTTTTTATCTACAATCACTGGAACATCTTTAAGTTTAACCTTTAACATATAGGGTTCGTCTCCCATTGTCTCATAACTGACAGGTGGATAATCAATGCCAGAAGAACCCCTCTTATAGCCCCTACTCAAAATAGCAATCCTATGTCCTTTTTGGCGTAAGTATTTAGCAAGAAACTCTACTAATATGGTTTTACCTGTCCCTCCTAAGGTGATATTACCTACACTGATCACCTTACAGTTAAACCTACGAGAACCAAGATTAGAGCTGAATATTAAAACTCGCACTGTCAAACCATAAAAGACCGATAATATAAATAGAATGAATTTAACTAAACTGACATAAAATCCATTTCTTTTATCTGTGGCTATGTCGTAAAGATAATGTTTAAAGGACATATCTAGCCTATAAGGAGATCTCTTATAAGTCTGGTTTCGTCTATCTGGGAAAGGAAAATTGCCTGTTCAATGCTGTACGGACCAACGCTGTGTCTCTGAATCTCTGAAATGTATCCTACGCTGCCTAAATCCCGCGCAATATCCTCCCCTAACTGTCTGACATAAGTGCCTGTAGAACAGTTAAGATAGAATTTTATATTTGGTGGATCAAATTCTAAAAGGCGTAGTTGCTTGATGGTAACCTTGCGGGGAGAACGTTCGATCTCAATACCTCTGCGTGCTAACTCATAGAGTCTTTCGCCCTTATGTCTGATTGCAGAAACCATAGGTGGAATCTGAATAATCTGGCCTGTATAGGAAGAAAAGATATCTTTTATCTTCTCCTCAGAGATATCACCGATATCCTGCCTACAGATAATTTCACCCTGGCTATCTCCTGTGTTGGTCTTTATGCCTAAGGTAAGACAGGCAACGTATTCTTTATCAAATTTAAGGAAATGTTTAAACAATTTAGTGTATCTGCCAACCAACACAATCAATACGCCGGTAGCCATAGGGTCTAATGTGCCAGCATGACCAACTTGCTTTATCTTTAATCTCTTGCGCACAAAGTCTACCACATCATGCGAAGTCATACCTGAGGGTTTATTAATAATTAGAATCCCTTCCTTCATTTAAGATTTAATACTCCTATTTAAAATTATAGTGTTTTCTTACCGGATCTTTAATATCCCAAACGCAAGATAACCCTTTAGGAAAAGTAACAAAGTCTCCTTTACCAAATTCTATCTTTTTACCATCCTTTGTCTCTAAGATAACTTTTCCTTCCAAAAAATAACATTGCTCTATCTGGTCATAGTACCAATTAAAACGACTCACTTCCTTTTCCCAGATAGGCCAAGAAAATACTCCTCTTTTTTTAAGCTCTTGCTGACTGAGCTTCTCAATCTTTACCTCCACAATCTCCCTCCTACTCTCCTATTATCTGCACTACTATCTGACGGTTTCTAGGCCGATTATCAAACTCTGCCAGAACCACCTGCTGCCATGTGCCTAAAATAAGCCTGCCGTCCTCAAAAGGTATAGTTAAAGAAGGACCTTGCAGAGCAGCTCTGAGATGGCTAAAACCATTGGCATCCTGCCAGGTATCATCATGATGGTAATGCCTCTGAGAGGGGATTAGCTTTTCGTAAATTCCTTGCAGGTCTTTTATTAAACCCCGCTCATATTCAAAGGTAGTGATGGCAGCAGTGGACCCTACTACAAAAACAGTCAAATTGCCTTTTTTAAGTCGAGTAGAGGCAAGCAGCCTTGAAAGACAAGAAGTGATATCTATAAGGTCAGGATTACCTTGGGTACTTATCCTTATCCTTTCATTTATAATCTTCATCAGTAACCTATTTATACTGTTAGATATATGTTTCTAAAATATTATCTTCAAAAAAATTATTATAATATAGAATTATTTTAAATACAAGAAATTCTACGCGTGTTGTGTTGTTGCAACATAAAAATGTCAT
>JAMWDE010000067.1 GCA_023818905.1 Candidatus Omnitrophota bacterium
TAGTAACGTATGTCTCGCAGGCAACTCTGCCATGCGGGTCCTGCCTTAGTACCTCATCAAGCACTGCATCGGATATCTGGTCGCAGACCTTATCAGGATGTCCCTCAGCTACTGATTCCGAGGTAAAGATATATTTACGGATTGCCATAGTCTAACTCCTTAATTTACAGTGCAGTACTTATTCCTCGCCTGGAAGTATAATCTAGGATGCCCGATATCGTACCAAATGCCTTTAAATAAAAACCCATAAACAGGCTCTTTTTTTCTTAGCCAGTCTATATAAAACCCCATTGCATCATGCTTATGGGTAGTGGCTAAGTATTCTCTGGTAAATTTTAATTTTTCCTTAGGAAAATAATAAAGACACATCGCTACTAATGTTGACTTGGGCATCTTAGGTTTTTCCCTAAAATCAACTATCCTCTTTTGCCTATTTAGTCTAACTACTCCGTATTTGACCGCCTGCATTTTGTCTTTCAAATCATAAACTCCTATGGTTGTATAAGGCACCTTGGCTTTGGCAAAACAGAGAAAATCAGATAGCCCTGTATCAAATAAATTATCCGCTCCTATTACCAGCAAGTCTTCATTGATATTCTTCTTTTCAATAACAAACCCCATATCACCCACTGCTCCCAATCTATCATTATAATCTTTGGATAAATCATTAATGATACAAACACGTTTCTCAGTTTCTAAATTATCTAACCAGTGTTTAAAATGCCTAAAGAATTTGGTATTGGTAACTACAATAATCTCGTCTATAGCCTCTAAAGGTTCAAATTTATCTATAATGTAATTGATTATGGGTCTGTTACCTATGGGCAACAATGACTTCGGGCACTCCTTAGTTAAGGGATACAATCTTGTCCCGTAGCCTCCAGCTAAGATAAGCGCCTTCATCCGTCCGTGTCAATTAGGCATAATAAGATTTCTTTATCAGCTATATTTACCAGATAAGGCCAACTGGTTCTTTAAATACGTAACCCTCTCCACAGGAGTGGGATCGATTCCATAGAGCATAGCGAGATAAAATGAAATAAAATCGCCTATATATATCAAAGAGAATATCCTACTTAATAGGTCTTCACCCCGCGAATAAATTTCCAAAACCTCCACATCTTGTTTTTTAAGAATATCTCTGGTAATATCCATCCTCTTGGCAACCCTAGAATGAAGGAATCTGTCTCTAAGCATAATTACGATAAAATTCTTAAATAGCCTATGTGGATTCTGCCAACCCACGATCTCGTTGTGATTCATCTCAGGAAATACATGGCTGGAAGCCAATGCTTTGGAATTCTCATTCAGCTGTCCCCTTAGGCGCGTAGATACCACATCAAAATGAATAGAACTAGAGTAGATAACGGTAAATTTACTGTATATCCTGGAAGCAATGTATTTTGCTATATTATCCTTCTGAGCAATAGATGGATTAAGACACTCTTTTGCCAAATCATCTAAAACCCTAACTGTCTCTCTGACAGCATAATCAACCTCTTTAATCAATCCCAACCGCGCCAATATGCATAGAGGAATGATACTCAGATATCCCAACGCACACCTCGGAGGTAAGCCTTGAGGTATCTGAATGAACGAAACATTATCCTTAATGGCTAAATCCTTTAAAGTGCCTCCTGAAGAGATAGTTACTATATTTGAACCCCTATCCATGGCTTGTCTGTAGGTACTTATAGTCTCCTCGGTGTTACCAGAATAACTTGTCAAGAAAAATAGTGTAGAGCTATCTGCAAAGGCAGGTAAATCGTACTCACGTACAACCACAATAGGAATTTTGGACTCAAAGTATAAATAAGACCTCACCAGGTCTGCACCAATAGCCGAACCACCTAAACCCGCAAATAAGACCTTATTGAACTCTCTCTTCTCAAGCCGTATCTTTGCTTGCCTAGCTATCTCAAAAGCCGTACTACACTGTAAGGGAAAACTCAAAAGAAGCTCCAGCATATTTGATTTGTCTAATCTCTTTATATTCTGTAAACTTAAACTTCCTTTCATCGCTTGTGTTATCCTATCAGTTCAATCAACTAGTTAACATTAACCAAAATCTTTTTTAGTTCTGACTGGATAAACGCCTCTACCTCTCTGCCTGAAGATAATCTCAAGGCCTGCTGAGCAATATCTTGAGCTTGTTTAAAGGTCACAGAGCGAATTATATATTTTATCTGAGGAATTACCTGGGGCGGCATACTAAACTCATCCAAACCCAACCCCAAAAGCACCAAGGCAAATGCAGGCTCACCTGCCATCTCGCCACACATTCCTACCCAGATGCCTGCATTATGCGCTGCCTCAATTATATTCTTAATCATTCTCAAGACTGCAGGATGTGTAGGCTCATAGAGATAGGCAACCTTTTCATTTGTTCTATCAACTGCTAAGGAATACTGGATAAGGTCATTGGTGCCGATACTAAAAAAATCCACCTCTCCCGCTAAAAGGTCAGCAGTCATAGCTGCAGAGGGAACCTCAATCATTGCTCCTACCTGAATATCTCCATCGAAAGACACCCCTTCTTCTTTAAGCTCTTGCTTAGTCTCCTCTAATATTTTATTTGCCTGCCTTAGTTCTTCAATTCCAGAAATCATTGGATACATAAGCTTTAGTTTTCCATACAGAGATGCCCTTAGTATCGCCCGTAGCTGAATTTTGAATATATCTGGCCGAGCCAAACAGAATCTAATAGCACGCCACCCTAAAAAAGGTTGCATCTGACGAGGTATCTCAAACTGTGAGATAAATTTATCGCCTCCCAAATCTAGAGTGCGGATAATCACAGAATGAGGGTACATCTGTTCAGCTACATACTTGTATGCCTGAAAATGCTCATCTTCTGAAGGTAGGTCCTTTCTATTCATATAGAAGAACTCCGTACGGTAAAGACCTATGCCTTCTGCGCCGTGTATCTTTACCGAAGGGACCTCTTCTGGAAATTCTATATTTGCAGCGATATTTACTGACCTGCCATCTAAGGTAACGCAGGCCAAATCCTTAACCGCTAAGAACCTGCCGGCTATGCCTTTTAACTTCTCCTCTTCTTGACGATAGTCCTCTATAGTCTGTTTGTCAGGATTAACAATTACAACTCCGGCATTGCCATCCACGATTAACATATCATTGTTTTTTATCTTCGCAGTCGCATGCTCTGTACCAACCACTGCCGGAATCTCCAAAGATTTAGCTATAATCGCTGTATGGGAGGTCTTACCTCCAATATCTGTCACAAAGGCGCAGACATTCTGTTTATGCATAGCCACGGTATCAGAAGGAGACAGGTCATGTGCTACCACTACTACCTTCTCTTTAAGGTCGGATAGCGTCTTGTACTCCTTGCCCAATAAATTATGCAGGATCCTTCTTCCTACATCGTTGATATCTACAATGCGTTCTCTTAAATAACTGTCTTCAATCTTAGAGAAGACATCAACGTATTTCTTTAGAACCTCTGAGAATATGTAAGCAACATTCAGGTGTTCTCTCTTTAAACGGGAAATTACCTCCTCAATGAGCATACGGTCCTCTAAAACCAAAAGATGTGCATCAAATATTTCTGCCTCCTCTTGCCCCATCTCCTTAGCAATCTGCTTTTGAAGCTCAATAATCTCCTTGCGCGTTTTGATGAGCGCTTCTTCAAAAAGCTGTATCTGAAGAGGAATATCATCTTGGTTTATAGGCTGCGGGGAAACGACAAATTCCTCCTTACCTATCTTATAGGCAGGACCAATGGTTATACCTGCTGCAGCAGGTATGCCTCTTAGCTCTATCATACTACTCCTCTTCTTTTGTGATAATCTTTTCCAACTCTGATATAGCTAAACTCGCATCTTCGCCATCGGCCTCAATAACGATCTGACTGCCTCTATGCGCTCCTAGTGTAAGGATACCCATAATAGATTTCCCATTCACTTCTTCATTATCTTTTCTTACGGTTATACGGGCATTAAATCTGTTAGCGGTCTGTACAAAGAGCGCAGCTGGTCGTGCATGCAAACCTTGTTTATTCTTTACAGTGATTTTCTTTCTTATTAAAACCATACTGCCTATATCTCCTCAATAAAACTTAAAATGATCTTTGCTAACTGTACAGGATCATGCCTTACTGTCTCTTGAGCACGAACCACATCCTCTTCGATGACGCGATATCCAGCATTCTCGATCTTCTTTCTATCATTAATAACTGGAAAGGCATTCTCTTGGGCATAACGTCTCAAAAGTGCAGATGGTATTTCACCTGTATTAACAATGCAGTAATCAAATATGCGTGGATGACTATGGGCAACAAGTGCCCTTACATGGTCTGAAGCAGTATAACCATCCGTTTCTCCTGGCTGGGTCATTATATTACAGACATAAACCTTGATCGCCTGTGAATTCACAATACTGGTGGTGATATCTTTTATTAAGAGATTGGGGATAATGCTGGTGTACAGAGAGCCCGGACCTAAAACAATAACCTGTGCCTCCTCAATAGCCTTGATTGCTTCAGGGGTAGCCTCAGCTACCTGAGGCCTTAGATATACATTCTTGATAGGTAAATTTACCTTAGGTATTCTATCCTCTCCCTCCGTAGTTGAACCATCTGGATGTTGAGCTACCAATACCACATTACTCAATGTGGAAGGTACTACCTGGCCTCTCAAGGCTAAGACCTTGCTTGTCTCCTTAACCGCCTTTTCAAAATCTCCCGTCAATTGAGTCATCACAGTGATAAAAAGATTACCAAAGCTATGCCCCTTTAGTTCCGAGGTCTCCCCAAACCTGAATTGAAATAACTCGCGCATCAAGCCAGGTGCATCTGCCAAAGCAACCAAACAGTTACGTACATCGCCTGGTGGTAACATATCAAACTGTTGCCTCAATCTACCAGAAGACCCCCCATCATCGGCTACCGTTACCACTGCTGTAATATTTGAACTAAATTCCTTAAGGCCACTCAACAGTACAGAAAGCCCTGTACCTCCACCTACTGCTACAATCTTTGGACCTCTACTAAGCTGTCTCCTTCGATATAAAAGGTCAACCAATTCTGTATCTTTTGAAGAAGGGACTATCACAGAGATAAAGGCACGTATCATCCTCTTTATACTCAAGGCCAAAATAACTATACTGGAAATTAACACTATAACGTAAAGCAATTTGACTATCGTATATCCCTCACCACCGAGATTGCTGGAGGCAAAAACAATTAATATAACTGCCATCGCGGATAATCCTATCCAGCGCTTTATACCAATCCCTGGGTAAAGCCACTTTAATACTCCCCTAAGTTTGGAGTAAGCGAAAACTTTTTTAAAATTAAATTCTTTTCTCATCCTCTTGGGTTATTATCTTGATAATAGACTCAACATCTGTACAGGTACGTAGGCTATCACGGAAATATTTATCCTTTAGAAGACGAGAAATGCGAGCAAGGGCCTTAAGGTGTGGACCTGCGGAATCTTGAGGTGCGATTAATAAAAAGAATATGTATACCGGCTCTCCATCCAAAGAATCAAAATCGATACCCTTTTTAGAAAGACCAAAGGTAGCCACCAGTTTGCTTACGCAATCTGACTTTGCATGTGGTATAGCTACCCCTTGTCCGATTGCGGTAGAACCTAATGCCTCTCTTGCCATAATAGCTTCAATTAACTTA
>JAMWDE010000068.1 GCA_023818905.1 Candidatus Omnitrophota bacterium
TACTGCCTAAGATTGAAGAAGAGATTAAGTATGTGAGCGCCAGTACTTACTCTTATACCGCCAAGGATAAAGATGGACGAACCGTAATTGGCATATTAGATGCTACTTCAGAGACGGAAGTGGTTGATATTTTACACAAAAGGGATCTAGTCGTAATTTCAATTGAAAAGGAGAAGGCTGAAGAAGTTTATGAAGAGGTTAAATATAAGAAGGAGGAAGAAGCCAAGGCCGTTTCTATCCAAAGGACTCCGCACGTTGAGCTTTTAAGTAAATATCCCAATCCTCAAGCAAGGCAGGAAAGGCGCCCTGGCCAATACCGTTCGGATATTCCCAAGGAAAGCAAGTTCTTTAAAATTTATGGCTCAGAAACTGCAAAGGTAAATTTTGCCGTGAGGTTAATCTCTCAGGAAGAGGCCAAAAAGGAAGAAGAAAAGGATAAGGCACCAAATCAGTTTATGCTGGTGGGTTTAGCAGATAGCACCTTGGGTTATCTTCATGCAAGCGGTGACATCTCCAATTTAGAATCCAGTGTGAATGCTCCCTATGAAGATGGAATCTACGAAGATGGTAAAATTAAACTTTATCTGAAAGGTTTAATCAAGGGTGAATATCTTCTTACTGGTGCAGTGGATACCGATAAGAAAAAGAGCCGTCATCTCTTTGAATATATAAATCCTGAAAAATATTATCCTATCTATGGAGACCAATCTACTTATTTTAATGAGACAGATACACAGGGCAAGTTTTATGTGCGCATAGATAAGGATGATTCATATGGACTTTGGGGGAATTATAATACACAGGAATTTACCAAAACTGAATTCAGTCGTTACAACCGAACCCTTTCTGGAGCCAGGACCCACATAGAATTAAAAGACTGGGTTGCCAGAGATAAACAGGCAAGCCATATTCCAAAATTAGATTTCTTCTATGCTTTATCTGAACAGGAACAGGTTTCAGAAATCTTTTCTGCTAAGGGTATTTCCGGACCTTTTTGGCTGAGTAAGACTCCACTTCTGGAATACTCTGAGTCAATCAGGATAGAAACGCGCGATAAAGACCGCTCAGATGTCATCCTGTATACAAGAGTACTAACCCGCGAGATTGACTACGAGATTAATTACGATTCAGGTCGAATTTTCTTTAAAGAACCTATTTCAACCCGCAATGAGAACGATGACCCTAATTATATCGTTGTGGACTACGAATATGTTCCTTTATCCGCTGAAACTAAATATTATCTTACTGGTTCCCGTATTGAGACAAAACTATTTAATGATAGAGTTTCCCTCGGCGGACAATTTGTTACTGAAAACCACATCTCCCATAATCCACGCCTCTATGGTTTTGATATGGTGCTTCAACCCAATGCTTCTGGTCGACTGGCAGTAGAATGGGCTCACTCTGACCATTATCTCAATACCGATGATACTGTACTAAAGAAGGATAATGCCTGGAAGATAGAATTTTCCCAGGTCATCGGTAGATTAAAGTTGCAGAGTTATTATTCTGATATTGAGAATGGGTTTCGTAATCCTATAAATGTTACTGAGCGAGGAAGAGAGAAATACGGCGCTACTGCTGAATATCAGATTTCGGATTACACCAGCCTTCTTCTTGACCATTGGCGCAATCTCTCTACTATATCACAGACCTTTGACCGTCAGAGTTCCTTAGATATTTACCGTAAGAAAGAAAGTTACTTCTTAGGTGCAGGATACTCCTTTCAAGAATATGAGGATAGATTAGGCCTTACGCCCAATAGAGACATAAACACCATAAATCTTCAAGCAGGTCGTAAGTTATCCAACAACATTGTAGCCACTCTTGAACAAGAGTATAAGGATGAAAAACAAAGTCAGACAACCTTTGCCCTTGATAACAAGGCATACATTACTACCGGACGCTTGGATTACAGAATCAGTCCAGAATCAACCGTTTACATCAAGAATCGTTTTATCAAGGAATTGCATAAACGATACCAGAATATAGCCGGTTTGGGATTTAGTAGGACGACCACAGAAGGGGATGCCTATGTTGAATACGGTTTTGGCGGAAGGACTGCTCAGACTACATTTGGCTTGAGAAAAGAGCAGAATTTGAGTGAACGCCTTACGCTATCTAGCTATATGAATAATTGCGTAAGTGCTGACAAGAATGAAGAGAATGTTGGCTTTGGCACTACCTACGAGATGCTCCCTGGTCTTTTTACCAGGTTTAACTTTGAGAATACGCGCGCCAGAAGTTCTTCAAGTAATTCTTATCAACAGAATAGCCAGTCCGTTGCTTTTGATTATCTTCCTTATGGTAGTGAGGATTCTTATGGTTTAAAATTTGAACGACGCAGGGCTTCGGTATCCCAAGAGATGAACATATTAGGTTATGCCCAACGTTACATCAATAAAGAATTCCGTGTTCTTTTAAATTCAGAGTATCTTACTGAGAGCTCAGCCGATAATACCTTACGCACGGAAAAAAGAGTTATTCTAGGGATGGCCTTTAGGCCGGTCTACAATGATAAACTGAATATACTTTCCAAATACGAATATAAGGATGAATTAAACCATTCTTCTTCTGGATCCTCCTCTGATTATTACTACAATATTATCTCCTGCGAGGTAAACTATGAAATCTCCCCTTTAACCGATATCTTTGGCAAATACGCCCTAAAATTCCAGAAAGAAGAAGATGCAAATATGCAAACATACTCTTTGATGGATATGATTACAGCAAAGTTGACGCGTAGGCTCACTGATATCTTGGATGTATCTGGTTATTACCGTGTTATTCACGACCGCGACAATCGTTTAATCAAGCAAGCACCTGCAATTGAGTTAGGGATGTTATTTTTTAAACATCTACGTTTAGGAGTAGGTTTTAACTTTTTGGATTTTCAGGATCGACACTCTGAAGATGAGAGTTACTCTGGGATAGGGCCATATTTTAATCTGGGTGCAAAGTTTTAGTAATTTTAAAAAAAGGATATCGCTATGATAAAAAAAATCATTATATCTGGTAAGGTTCATGCAACTTTATTTTTAATTATAATTATGATTACATACAGTTTTGCCCAGGTTACAACTAACTACAGAATACAAGATTCTAAGGAAGTGCAGGATTTTAAGGCAAAACAGCAGCAGGAGATGCAGAATTATCTTGCCCAGTTTGAAAAGGAGAATAAAGAGTTTGTGAAAACCTTAGCGGGTATGCCCAGAGATAAAAAGATTTTAGCGGTAAAGGATTTTATTCTTAAGCAGTATAATAAAAACTGCCTTTTTCGGAAGAAGATGTATGAAGAGCAGAGGGCATTTATTCAGAGACAACTCAATGATAATCCCAATATCCAGCCCTTTATGAAGAAACGGATGCTTTCCCGTATAGACCAGGATTACCAAGAACTGAAGGATTTTCATGCAGGTAAGATCAAGCAAGATATGGAATTTCTTGATTGGCTCTTAAAAGATAAGAGCATAGATGGACAGGAGTTAGACAAAAAACTTCAGGAATTCTTTAAATCCCAAAAGGCCGATGCCCAAGAGTTTTTGAGTTCACAACAGCAAAAATATCGTTTTCGTCAGGAAGATTCATTTATGCCCAAGACATCAGAATAAAAGTCGATCAAGATAAGTTAACGATAAGAAAGGAGCGCAAGAGATGTTTAAAAAAAATATTCAAATTGCCTTGCTGTGTTTTCTGGTTATTCTCTATTATGCCTCACTTTATGCCGAGAGTCCAGATGAGACTGAGGGAAAGGCAGATATTTTAGAAGGTAAGCTTGCCCAGGAAAAGATAAAAATTGAGGTCTTGCCAATTGAGATAAGCCTTAAAGAGAAGATAGAGCAGGTAAGGCCAAAGCCAGTGCTTCCCGAAGAAAAAATCAAAATCAAAGAGATTATCGTTTTAGGTAATACTGTACTTTCTTCTAAAGAGATTAGGGCTATTCTTGGCTCTTTTTTTTACAATAGGCAACTTTCTGGTAAAGAGATGCAGAGATGCGCTGACCAGATTAATGACTGGTACAGTCTTAATGGCTATCTTACCTCATATGCTTATGTAGAACCTTCGCGACTCAATGAAGGTATCCTTCAGATTCAATGCGTTGAGGGGAAAATTGGAGATATAAAAATAGAGGGTAACCGTTACTTTTCAACCAATGTATATATGAAACGAAGCGGAGTTAATAAAGGGGATATCTTCAATTTCAAGCAGATTAAAAATAATATTTATAGAACTAATAAACACCCTGACAGAAAGGTTACTATTAACATCAAACCACGTGAAAATTTAGAGTATACGGATATCGTCCTTTCTGTCAAAGACAAACTTCCTCTTCACTTTGTCTTTGACCATGACAATTACGGTTCAGAGTATATCCTCTATAAACGTTATAAGAATACTTTTGTTTTTAATAATTTTACCGGTCGCGATGATGTTTTGAATATAAAGGCGCAATTTTGTGAGGCAGATGCCCAGCGCCTATTTGATCTAGATTATTTTCTACCTATAAATAATACCTGGAAGTGGGAATTGTATTATATGCCTTTTAAAAGAGAGAATTATTATTATGGTGATAACGAACAGAGAGGTTTTGAGAAACGCGCTTATAAATGGTATACCTATCTATATCAAACGATATTTAGCGAGCCAAACCGCGAACTCGTGTTCAATTATGGATTTGTCCAAAAATTTATTTCTTGGTATGTGCGCAAGGAAAAACAAAAGGCAGATAGGTTCTGCGCGTTACTCTGGGGTTTTGATTATATGCGGGCAGATGATTACGGAACTTGGGTTGTATCTGAGGATTTAGAAAAAGGAATACCAAGGATGTTTGGGGCATCAACCGCAGAGGATGGTAGTTGTTCTGTAAAAGGCGCAGGCGGTAAGTATCTAAAACAAAAATTAGCCATTGCCCGCAGACAAAAGCTACCTTGGTTTGGTATTGAGATGCTAACAAAGGCACAGATGCAGTATTCAACTCAGGCAATGACCGGGGTAAATGTCTTCAGTGTAGGTGGCTATATGGGGACAATTGATAACCGCGGTTATCCGCGCGCGCAGATGCCCATGGATTCAGGTTTTTATCTTATGGGAGGATTTTCTTTCCCTGCTTATTTTATTCCGAAAGACCTAAATATACCTTTCACCCAAAATAAGGCTTATAGCAACCTAAAGTTCTTCAATTTTTTTGAATACGCTAAGGGATATAAAAGGAGTTGTAAGACCGCAGCAGAGAAGGTAGGAGAATTATACGATCCGGATACAAGCTCAAAGACCGATGATGTCAAAAGGAAGAGTCTGAAATCAGCAGGTTGGGGTTTTGCCTTCAATATCCCGGAACATTCGTTATCTATGCGATTTGATATGGCTTGGCCGTTGAACCATAAGATACCGAAGGATGGTAGTCACCGCCACACCTGGTATAGGGTTACCAAGAATTTTTGATTGAATTATTTTGTGTTACCGCAATATAATAATGTCACCTTTCTGCAAAGTAGAAATGTCAGGGTAGATTAATGTAAAATACCATCTCCGAAGAAAAAAGGAGGTGGTATTATGCAAGAACTAATTACCCTGACAATGAAGGAACAACTAAGATACGAAGTAATTAGAGATAGTTTAAGAGGATTGATAAAGGTAAAAGAGGCAGCTGAGCT
>JAMWDE010000069.1 GCA_023818905.1 Candidatus Omnitrophota bacterium
TTTAATACATTCAGAGCATTGCTTCGTTGCTGTCCGTTCTTCAGCAACTACTGAAGACTTAGAACAAGCGAGCTTTGCAGGCCAGCAAGAAACTTTTCTTAATGTAAAAGGTGATGAACAACTTATTGAAGCACTGGAAGGAGAAAAATACAAATCATTCATGTTACATTACAGTTTTCCTCCTTTTAGTGTAGGCGAGATTGCTCCTGTGCGTGGTCCTGGCCGTAGAGAAATCGGACACGGCGTTTTGGCAGAGAGGGCTATCTTGGCGGTTATGCCCTCAAAAGAAGAATTTCCCTATACCATAAGGGTAGTCTCAGAGATTTTAGAATCTAATGGTTCATCAAGTATGGCTACAGTATGTGCTGCTACACTTTCACTTATGGATGCAGGCGTGCCGATTAAAGATATTGTGGGCGGGATTGCTTTAGGATTAATTAAAGAGGATATAGGGACTGCAGTTTTGTCAGATATATGTGGAATTGAGGACCACTTTGGCGATATGGATTTTAAGGTAGCAGGCACCCAGAATGGGATAACCGCTGTACAGTTAGATTTAAAGATCAACAGTATTGACATAGAATTATTGGATACCTGTCTTAAGCAGGCAAGAGAGGCAAGGTTTGTAGTGATTGAAAAGATGGGTTCTGTGTTAAGACAACCCAGAAAGGAATTGTCTTCCTATGCGCCACGCATAGAGAAGATTAAGGTCAACCCTGATAAGATAGGTGAACTTATTGGACCAGGAGGAAAAACCATAAAGAAGATTATCAGCCTTACCGGCGTGACCATAGATATCCAAGATGACGGCAATGTATTGATTGCCTCCACAGATGTTAATAAATCTAAAGAGGCAATAGATATGATTAAAACGCTCACCGAAGATATACAGGTAGGTCGTATCTATACCTGTAAGGTTAAGCGCATAGTGCCGTTTGGAGTTTTCTGCGAAATTGTTCCTGGAAAAGAAGGTCTGATACACATTTCTGAATTAGCTGATTATTTTGTGAAAGATATTGAGGATGTGGTTAAGGTAGGTGATGAGATTGAGGCAAAGGTTATCAGTATAGATGAATTAGGTCGCATCAATCTGAGCAAGAAACAGGCCACAAGCAACACAACAAAAAAATAACATAATAATGTATCAGTAATAGTATATACGTGATATTCTGTGAGAGAAAAGAGATTAAATGAAATCAAAGGTATCATTCTGATGGCGTTGGGAGTTATTGTTCTTGCTAGTCTTGTTTCATTTACTCCCTTTGACCTAAAATTTTATACTTCCCATCCTAACATCCCTCCTAAGAATCTCATTCGGACGGTCGGTGCATACGTAGGTGGGGCAATCCTTTTTTTATTTGGTTGGTCTGGATATCTTATTCCTATCTTAATCTTATCTTGGGGAATTGGCTGGTTTAGGCAGAAAAGGGTTGACTTAAGATTGGTTAAGATTTTAGGAGTATTTATCTTAATGATATCTCTGAGCTCTCTTTTGGGGCTTTTTTTTCAAAAAGGTGCAGTTGCCTTTTCGCGAGGAGGCTTTCTAGGGTTTGTAGTATCCAATCTGTTCATTACATACTTTGGTCGTTTAGGCAGTTATATTCTTTTTATTACTTTAGGCCTACTATCTTTTGCCTTGGTTACTGAGGTTCTAATATCAACATTCACTTTAAGAGTTGTAGATAAAATAAAATTTTTTTTCAGTCCCTTATTGAATCTATTTAGATTTAAAAGCAAAACTAAGATTATGGCCAGACCTTCTTATTTAGAAGATAAGGAAGTCAGAGAGGTTAAGCCGAAATTCTCTGAGTCCAAACTTTTAACCGTATCTTCCAAAGAGACGTCGTCTTCAGTGCAGAAACCAAAGATTCAAATAAAGATAAAGCCCCAAGGGCCCAGTGCTAACGGAGTAAAATTGAAACCCAAAGAGATAAGGATTGGAGATTACCATTTACCAAGCCCAGACCTTTTAGATTCACCTCCTCCGTTTGAGGCGAGGCAGATTAAAGAGGATCTAGAGGCCAATGCTCGTATCTTAGAGGAGACATTGGAGGATTTTGGTATTTCGGTTAAGGTTACCGATATTGAGCGAGGCCCAGTGATTACGCGCTATGAGCTTGAACCTGCTCCGGGTGTAAAACTAAATCGGATTGTGGCGCTCAGTGATGATATCGCCTTAGCGATGAAGGCGCAATCTGTAAGGATTGTTGCGCCTATACCTGGTAAAGGCAGGGTCGGTGTAGAGGTTCCCAATACCCAGAGCAGTTTCGTATTCTTAAAAGAAGTTCTTATGTCAAAGGAATTTCAGGATTCAAAATCTAAATTGACCCTTGCCTTGGGTAAGGATATAGCAGGTCATCCTGTAGTTACTGACCTAGGTGATATGCCGCATCTTCTAATTGCTGGAACCACTGGTTCGGGTAAGACCGTATGCGTTAATTGCATTATCTTGTCTTTACTCTTTAGGGCTACTCCCCAAGAGGTAAAGCTATTGATGATTGACCCCAAGATGGTGGAGTTAGCACCCTTTAATGGGATACCCCATCTTCTGTGTCCTGTGGTTACAGACGCCAAGAAGGCTGCAGTTGCATTGAATTGGGTAGTCAATGAGATGGAGGAGCGTTATCAGATTTTTGCAAAAATTGGTGCAAGAAATATTGAGACCTACAATGAGAAACAAGAAAGGATTCCTTATATAGTTGTTATTATTGATGAGTTAGCGGATTTGATGGTTGTTGCACGTGATCAGATAGAAGGCGCTATTACACGTCTGGCACAATTGTCTCGTGCTGTAGGCATACACCTCATTTTAGCCACACAGAGACCCTCAGTAGATGTGGTTACTGGAGTTATAAAAGCAAATTTTCCTGCACGCATATCATTTAAGGTCGCCTCAAAGGTTGACTCCCGGACAGTATTGGATATGAATGGAGCGGATAAACTTTTAGGTAGAGGTGATATGTTATTTTTAAGACCAGGGGAATCAAAGTTGATACGCGCTCAAGGTTCATTGGTGAGCGATAGAGAGATAGAGAGAATAGTAAACTTTGTTAAGTCTGAATCTGAACCTATATATGATGAGGAGATTCTTAAAGAACAACAGAAGTCTTTATTTGTCAATGGTCAAAAGGATGAACTCTACGATGAGGCAGTGCGAATAATTATGGAAACCAATCAGGCCTCAGTTTCTATACTTCAGAGACGTCTGCGATTAGGTTATACCCGTGCCGCACGTATCATTGATATGATGGAACAAGAGGGACTCGTTGGCCCATTTGAAGGAAGCAAGCCACGCAAGATATTAGTAGACAGAGAAATGTGGCTTAAACAGAATATAGCTACCCAGAGGCAAACGGAGTAATTATATGGAAAAAGAAAGTGCTGGTGCGAGATTAAAAAGGTTGCGTTTACAAAAAGGTCTCAGCCTACAGGAAGTTCACAGGCATACCAAAATCCATATAAATATTTTAAAAGCGATAGAAGAGGATAGTCTAACCAGTATCAGTCCTGTGTATATAAAAGGATTCTTGAAAATCTACTGCAAGTTTCTAGGGGTAGACCCGAAGGATTATATTCCTGATTACAGAGAACCCCAAGCCACAGTCACCATAAGCTCTCAGCCGCAAACTGAAAAGATCACCGTTTCATTTGTTAAAGATGCTTCTAGATGGTTAGCCTATTTTAAGAGATTTTTTTATCTTATAAAAACAGTTGTTATAATACTATTATCTCTATTGGTATTTTTTGTTTTATTCCGTTTGGAGAAAATCGTTGCATCTAAACAGCGCTCGCTAAAGTCTAAACCAAAAAAAGCGATTTCAGCATTAGTTAAGAAAGAAGAGCAAAAAATCGAAGAGATAAAGAGGATAAAGTCATCCCCAACCCTTACATCCAGTCAAAAGAGCGAGATCTCTAAATCTTCTGAGATGTCCAGACCTCAAGAGATACAGGTTCAATCTGATATAAGATTGACTATACGCGCCAAAGATGACTGTTGGATTCAAGTAAAGACGGATGGAAAGATAATTTTTCAGGGTATCTTAAAAAAGGGTAGGTCTGAAAATTGGCAGGCCAAAGAGAAGATAGATTTGGCCTTGGGTAACGCCGGAGCTGTGGAATTAGAAATTAATGGTAACCTTTTTTCCAATCTAGGCCGTAAAGGGCAGGCTTTGAAGAATATCTCTATCACGAAAGAAGGTCTGGTAATAGGCCGCTGATGAAAATAAAAAGTAAGTTAGGTATATTAAGTTTGGGCTGTCCTAGAAATCAAGTAGATAGCGAGTTCATCTTAGGCAGACTTAATCTAAAAGGATATCCTCTCGTAGACATAGAAAGGGCTGATACAGTCATAGTCAATACCTGTGCTTTTATTGAAGATGCCAAGAAGGAATCCATAGAGGCAATATTAGACCTTATTGATTTAAAAAAACAAGGCAAACTCAAAAGAATAATAGTTTACGGATGTTTGGTTCAGCGCTATAAAGGACAACTGATAAGACACTTATCTGAGGTAGATGCCTTTGTAGGCACAGTCTCTTTGAATCATCAAATTAGCCGTTTTCCTCTTGGTCCCAAGCACTACGCATATTTAAAAATCTGTGAGGGCTGTATACATAGATGTAGTTACTGTATCATACCCCAGATAAAAAATAAATTCAGGAGTTTGGATGTCAACTGTATCCTAAACAGGGTAGAGGCATTTGAGAAAGAGAGGATATCAGAGTTGAATATTATTGGACAGGATATCACAGGATACGGTATAGATCTGTATGGTAGATGTAAGTTAGCTGAGCTTCTCAATACGATAAGAAAGAAGATAAACAATATTGGTTGGATAAGACTTCTCTATCTGTATCCTGACCCTATCTTAGAAGAGATATTAGAGATTATGAGAGATGAACCGCGAATCTGTAGATACATCGATTTGCCTATTCAACATATTAATGATCGTATATTAAAGATGATGCGACGGGGGATAAATAAAAAAGGGATTTTGGAGCTCATAGATAAAATCAGAAAAAGGCTTCCTGACGCTGTGATAAGGACCTCTCTCATAGTAGGTTTTCCTTCTGAGACAGACAGAGAATTTCAGGAACTGCTTCGTTTTGTTGAAGATGTTAAATTTGAGAGATTAGGAGCTTTTATTTATTCTGCCGAAGAAGGAACGCCTGCATACCATTTTAAAGGAAAGATTCCTCACAAGATCAAGGCTGAGCGTCTGAGCACCCTTATGTTGAAACAGCAAGATATCTCACAGCAGATAAACAAGCAGTTCTTGAATAAAACATTGGAGGTCTTGATTGACGAAAAGACCCAGGATAGTTATTATTTGGGCAGAACCCAATATGATGCCCCTGAGGTTGATGGTATTGTCTATGTTAAGTCTAGGCAAGATTTGACTCCAGGTGATTTTGTAAAGGTAAAGATCAGAGATACCTTAGAATATGATTTGGTAGGAGAATTAAATTGAACTTAGCTAATAAAATTACTCTTTCTAGGATAGTTTTGACTTTTGTTTTTATGTTTCTTCTACTCTCCAAAGGATTCTGGCCAAAATTAGTTAGTTTAATCATATTTTGTTTGGCGGCCTTGACCGACTTTTTTGATGGCTGGTTAGCGCATAAAAGGAATATGACTACCGATGTTGGCAAGTT
>JAMWDE010000070.1 GCA_023818905.1 Candidatus Omnitrophota bacterium
TCTTTCTAAATTTTTATCTACAAGAATAATTCTCCGGACGTAATCAGATAATTTTTTGGCACACAGTGAGCCAAGACTACAAGCCGCTCCCTGTACTGTTAGGGTTGTCTTTTTAAGGTCAATGGATTTTGCTACAGCCAATCTATATATTGCTTCAAACACAGACCAAGCAGTAAAAGCCTCTCCATTTGTAATCGGAATCTTCACTACTTGCGCTAACCTAATAGATAAATCTGAAGGTAAGCAGAGACAATCTAATCCTAAAAGATTAATCCTTAAACGCTCTGCCTTATGACCTATAGCGATAATCTTACTAAGATTGTACCTATTTTTAAAATACAATGCACCCTCGGATAGAGATGGCAGGATAAAAAATATCCCCTGGATAAAATTTTTATTGTAAGCAGATATACTTTTGATCTTGATTATTCTGGTAGAAAGGACATTTTTGACTAAAAAATGAGTCAGAGATAAAGGTGTGAATTTAAGGAACGGCCAGAGGCGGAATAATTGATTCTTGTTTATTGATTTTACTATGAAGGCAAAGGTTCCCATATTCTTTATAGGTTATTAAAAATAGATTTTTTTCGCTCTTTACCTTGGAGATTATGATAGGATTTTTCTCTAATCCAGCGCTCAAGGTGCTTCCTGTGAAATCTCCAGTCTGTGCCTATCTTGAAGGCAGGAATTTTGCCTTCACGAGCATACTTATGCACAGTAAGTGGATGGATATTTAGGTACTCAGCTACCTCTTTGGCAGTTAAAATCTCTTTGATTTTTCCCATAATTCACCACCTTTTAAAATTTGTAATAGTTATAAAATACTAATAATATTAAATCTTGTCAAGATATATCTTAAATAATTAAGAGTTATTTAAGACACTCTGTGATTGCCTCACTTATTATCCCGGATTGGGAAATTGTGGGCTTATGTGCGGTTTTAGTATAGGTGGAGTGTTTGGTTAGGCTAAACGAAGAATAAAAAAGATAACGGCTATCAATGCCTGTGTTTGAAAAAAGAGATATTTTAAAGAGGTGGTTTAGAAAGAATTACTTAAAAAGAGAATTGCGAATTATAAAGGCAGCAAAGACAATTGAAACCATAGACATAAGTTTGACCAAAATATTAAGGCTAGGACCTGAGGTATCCTTGAATGGATCGCCTACTGTATCTCCTACTATACTTGCTTTGTGGTTGGGTGAACCTTTACCGCCGTATTGTCCGGATTCAATATATTTTTTAGCATTATCCCAGGCACCACCAGAATTCGCCATCATTACTGCTAACACAAACCCTGCTACAGTGGCTCCGGTTAAAAGTCCTGCCTCAGCTTCTATCCCTACCAAGAGTCCTACAGTAATCGGAACAATTATGGCCATAAGCGAGGGTACAATCATCTCCTTTTGTGCTGCAGCTGTGGCTATACTTACGCAACGTGCATAATCTGGTTTAGCTGTTCCTTGCATCAAACCCGATATCTCCTTGAATTGCCTACGCACCTCTATTACAATCTTACCTGCTGCTTTACCTACTGCGCGCATTGTCATAGAGCAAAAAAGAAAAGGTAGCATCCCGCCAATAAAAAGGCCTACGAGCACCGCAGGATTTAAAAGACTCAAGCTCATCTCTTTTCCGTATAGAGCAACCTGGTCGCGATAGGCAGCAATCAGAGCTAAAGCAGTCAGGGCTGCTGAACCAATGGCAAAGCCTTTGCCTGTAGCAGCAGTAGTGTTACCTAAGGCATCCAAGGCATCTGTCCTTTCTCTTGCTTGAGGCGGAAGTTGCGCCATCTGAGCATTTCCGCCGGCATTGTCTGCCACTGGGCCATAGGCATCAGTGGCTAAGGTTATACCTAAGGTAGAAAGCATACCTACAGCAGAGATACCTACTCCATAAAGGCCGGAATTGAAATTGCTTGCTCCACCTGATAAAAAGAAACTAGCCAAAATTGCTCCACCTACTACGATCACTGGAAAAGCAGTGGACATCATTCCTACAGAGATTCCGGCAATGATAACTGTAGCCGGACCAGTTAAAGACTGCTCTGCAATAAAACGAGTGGGTTTAAAATTGCTTGAGGTATAATACTCCGTAGATATCCCAATTAAAACTCCAGCAATCAAACCAACAAGCACAGCCCAATAGACCCCTAAATGCTGAGCTCCTAAGGTTATCTTGATTAAAAAATAAGAGATGATGGCTACCAATATTGCGCTGGTAAAGATACCTTTTCTTAAGGCTGCCAATAACGCTGCTTGGCTAGCCTCCTCTCTGCTTTTTACAAAGAATGTGCCAATGATAGAAGAAACCACTCCTACTGCTGCCATAACCATAGGTACAGTTACGCCTGAGACGCCTAAACCAGCTGCTACACCTAAAGCAGAAGTAGCCACAATTGAGCCAACATAAGACTCATAAAGGTCTGCACCCATCCCTGCCACATCACCCACATTATCACCCACATTATCTGCGATAACCGCAGGGTTACGTGGGTCATCTTCAGGAATCCCTGCTTCTATTTTACCTACAAGGTCTGCGCCTACATCTGCTGCCTTAGTAAATATGCCTCCTCCTACACGGGCAAAGAGCGCCTGAGATGAAGCACCCATTCCAAAACAAAGCATAGTAGAGGTAATCGCAGTAATCTTATCTGTTCCTATAGGTAAGGGATGTACAGAATAATACCAATTGAGAAAATAATACCATATACTTAAATCCAATAGTCCTAATCCTACCACCACCAGCCCCATAACCGCTCCACTAGAAAAGGCGACCTTTAGGCCTGCATTTAAACTCTGGATAGAGGCCTGCGCTGTTCGGCTTGAGGATTGTGTAGCGATACCCATTCCAATAAATCCGGATAAACCAGAAAAGAAACCTCCAGTAAGAAAGGCAAAGGGAACAAAGATAACCAGATATTTTTTTATGGCTAATAGCAGAAGTATAATGAATACTACTGTGAAAAATAGGCAGACTCCTAAATATTGCCTTTTAAGATATGCGCGTGCGCCGATTCTCACTGCCTGAGCGATCTCGCGCATTCTGTCATTCCCTTCATCCTTTCTTAAGATAGAGATTGCTAGATAAGTAGCAAACGTAAGTGCGGTAATAGAACCTACAGGTGCCAACCACAAAAGGTTAATCTCAGCCATATCATCCTCCCAGTTTTGAAGTGATAAGATAACATAAGACTCTGCATTCGTCAATTTATTTTTATCAACGAAAACAGTGACAATTTCTATTCTTACACGCTCTTCGTTTTAATTAAATCTATGGTGAGCAATTGCCAGTCTCAGATTTTGCTGTAATAATGCGCCAGGCGTAGAACTTCAGGCAGACGATAACCGCGTGAGCATCTTAAGACCACATCTATAGAGCTGGCAATATCTATATTATAACCCGGCGAAACAAAAACTGGTTTGACCTTATCTTTTGTACGCAGAACTGCTCCTAATTTTTGAGACTTATGCCATATATAAGAAAATGCTCCTCTGTATTCTGCAGGTTCTTTGTATCTACCCCACAGCCAACTCTTGGCACAACCAATGCTGGGTTTATCTAAAAGGATTCCCATATGTGTGGCAATACCCATATTGCGAGGGTGGGCAATACCTTGACCGTCAAAGATTATGACATCTGGCTGGTGTTTTAGATTGCGAAAGCACTTTTCTAAAACTGGGCCTTCGCGAAAGGTAAGTAAACCAGGGATATAAGGATATCCGATTGTTGTAACCCCACGTACATATTCAATTAATACCAATTCTGGAAAACTCAACAGAACTATTGCGCCTATAGCTTTTTTATCCTTAAAGTTGACATCTGCGCCAGCAATCAAACCATGATCAAACCTGAATCTTTTTAATTTTATCTTATCTCTTAGAATATTTTGAATCTCTAATGCCTGGCTAACCGATAGACTCCAAGGATGTAGGTTTTGGAATTTCATGGTGATTTTTTAATCATAGGAACAAACCTGACGGGAATGATATCCCTTTCTTTTATTTCCCCAAATTTCTTAGTTATCAGTTTTAACATCTGAAACTCTTCACCTACAGGTATGACCATCCTTCCGTTTTCTGCTAACTGCTCAATCAAAATGGCTGGAATTTCATCAGGGGCGCAGGTAACGATTATGGCATCAAAAGGTGCAAATTCAGGCCAACCCAAATAACCATCTGCACATTTGACTTTGATATTCTTATAACCCAATTCTCCTAACAATCTCTCTGCCCTACCGGCTAATTCTGGTAGAATTTCAATGGTATAGACCTCCTTGCTCAACTCTGCCAATATGGCTGCCTGATAACCCGAGCCTGTACCTATTTCTAAAACCCTATCCTGTGGTTTTAGGCTGAGTAATTCTGTCATAAGGGCAACTATGTATGGTTGCGATATGGTCTGTCCACTGCCAATAGGTAGCGGACCATCTTCGTAGGATAGGTGCCGGATTTCAGGAGGGACAAATTTATGCCTTTCTACTTTGAGCATTACCTCCAGGACATTTTTATCTTTTATACCCCTGGCTTCTATCTGCTCCTTGACCATCCTTCTTCTTAGATACTCAAAGTTAATTTTAGGTGATGCCTCTGTTATTGTCTCTTGTGTAAATACCAAAGTATAGATAGATAATGTAACGATAAAGATCAACAATACAAAATATTTCTTTAACATTTAAAAATTTAAAATAGGGGTTGTGGATTGGTTTGTATTTAAAAATACCCCTACTACTGCGCCGGTCATAAGACAGGCTAAGGTTGCTGCCACAAGAGCCCTAAATCCCAATCTACTTAGGTCCTTTGTCCGAGAAGGTGCTAATGTCACGGTTCCACCTACAAATATAGCCAGAGAGGTGATGTGGGCAAAACCGCAAAACGCATAAGAGGCGATAACTATAGACCGCATATTGGTTAATACTGCACCGGAGATATATTGGGCTAAATGCTGGTAGGAAACCAATTCTGTTACGATTGTACGTTCACCCAATAGATTAGAAACAGAAGGGATATCCTCCCAGGGCAGCCCCATTAAAAAACTAAAAGGATAATAAACATAAGAGAGTATTTTTTGCAGAGATAGATCTAAAGAGATCCTCAGTAAAATTCCTACCCTTTCGCCCATAAACTCTATAAACCAATTTACCATTGCCAATAACCCTAGAAATGCCAAAAGAAGCGCTACAATATTTGCTGCCATCCGCAGACCTTCTTGCGAACCCCTGATTATCGCCTCTATACAATTGGAAGATTTCTCGTAATAAGGCTCTATTATTTTGCCTAATGTCTGTGGTTGAGCATCTTCTGGATATATCAGTTTTGACATTACAATAGCTGCTGGAGCGCTCAATATAGAAGCAGATACCAAATGTCCGGCAATGGTAGGAAAATTCTGCTCCAAAAATCCAACATAGATTGCCATAACGGTAGAGGCGATGGTTGACATCCCAGCAGTCAATACCATACATAATTCAGAAGGTGTCATCCCTTCAATATAAGGCCTGATAGTAAATACTGATTCAATACCCACTACTATATTGGTGGAAGTGCATAACGCCTCTGCTCCACTAATACGCATCAGATGGCTAAAAACCCAAGAGAATCCCTTTACAATCCTCTGCATTATACC
>JAMWDE010000071.1:0-301 GCA_023818905.1 Candidatus Omnitrophota bacterium
TCTAGTCGGCTAATCTATACACTCTTAAAGAAGCTGTATTTTATTTTCAACTCTTCCTATACTAGAAAAGAATACGACAACCGCATTGTTACCACTGGTCAAGAAAAGCAGAAAGACGACCTTTATGTCACAGGCATGACAGCAAAGTACCGATTAAACAAAAACAATAGCCTCTCTTTGAATTACACCTATCGCCATAATTCCTCTAATGAGCCATTTGAAGAGTATACTGCCAGTATTATTAGTTGCGGCTGGCAACATATATTCTAACTTTACACTTTAGGTTCAACCTGATTTGTCA
>JAMWDE010000071.1:311-5615 GCA_023818905.1 Candidatus Omnitrophota bacterium
GAGGCGCTAAAGAGGCATCCATAGCAAACAGACGATAATCATTCTTGGTTTTATCCTTATAGGCTTGGTTTATATTTTAGGACTATTTGATAATTATGAGCTTCTCTTGTATGACCTCAGATTCAAGTTAAGACCGAGACAGAAGGTTTCAGACGACATCTTAATTATCCAGATTTACGACGATACCCTGAATAACTTAGGTAGATGGCCGTTGCCTCGCAATTTTCATACGAGTTTGGTAAGGGTTTTAAAGGAATTTGGTGCCCGCTACATTATCTTTGATATCCTATTTAGCGAACCTACTGAACATGATGTTGAGTTTGCCCAGACAATAAAAGCAGTAGGGGGTGTTTATATTCCAGTGGCATTTTATCTAGAAGAAGCCTATCCTCTAAAGAAGTCTGCGGTTCTGGAGAGTCCTTTGATATTAGCAGGTATATCTAAAGATTTACAGGATGCCACTAGCGTCATCAGTCATGCCAATGTCTGTGTGGATAGTGATGGAAAGGTCAGGGCAGCTCCTTTATTTATCAAACATAATTCTAAGCTTTATCCAAATCTTGCCTTGCAGGCAGCCTGCGATTGGTTAGGTTTAAATATCCAGAATGTAGAATTTAGAAAAGATAAAATAATCATAGATAAGAGACTTATCCTATCAGTTTTATCTGGGGCAAAACTCTTAGTAAACTATCCGGGAAAGTGGACACAGACATTTAGACATCTTTCATATTTTGATATCTTAAAGTCCTACACAGATATAAAAAAGGGGCTCAGACCGCAGATTGATTTGTCTACTCTTAAAGATAAGATATGCTTTATTGGTTTGACTGCAACCGGTACCTCTGATTTAAGACCAACCCCCTTAGAAAGCGTCTATCCAATGCTGGGCTTACAGGCAAGTGTGTTTAATAGTATCATACAGAGGAGTTTTATCAAGCCCTTGGGATTACCTTTTAACCTTATTTTAAGTTGGTTGGTTTTTGCCTTAAGCCTTTTTGTTTGCTTTAGACTGCCTGCGTTTAAGGCGCTTTTAGGAAGTCTATGCTTGGGTATTTCTTATTTCATAGTAACAGTGGTGGCATTTGTATTCTGGGGCTTGTGGATTATAGTGTTTGTACCGCTTACGGTTGTCGTGGTTACCTATACAATCACTACCACCTATAGATTTTTTAGCGAGACTAAAAAGAGGCAACTTTTAGAAAAAGAACTGGAGATTGCCCGTCAGATCCAAGAGAGTTTTCTGCTCAAGCAGATAAAAGAGCTAAAAGGTATAAACATTGCTTTGAGTTTTGAGCCGGCGAAGTTTGTGGCAGGTGATTTCTATGACGTGTTAAATCTAGATAATGGAAGGCAAGCGGTTTTTATTGCAGACGTGGCGGGCAAAGGTATCTCAGCTGCTCTGATTATGGCTCAGGCAATATCCTTGTTGAGGATATTCTCTTTCCAGTATAAGGATGGTGTGCAGGTATTAAGTCAACTGAATAAAGAATTCTGCGGCAGGTTTGAAGGCAGGTTTATTACTGGGCTCTACATTACCATAGACACGCAGAATAATAATAAGGTTTACGTTGCTTCTGCAGGTCATGGTCCGCTTTTATTTTATAAGAAGCAGCAACACAGCCTCCTTGAGCCTAAACTTTTAAGCGGGCTTCCTTTGGGTCTTATGGAGGATACGGAGTATCAACAGATAGAGCTTATTCCTGAGTCAGGAGATAAGATTTTAATTTTTACCGATGGTCTATCTGAGGCGCGCAACCGTAAGGGCGAAGAGTTCGGATTGGACAGGATAAAAAAGATTCTTTTGGAAAATGCTGATTCTTCTGGTAAAATAATATCAGAACGCTTTAGAGAGGCGGTTAAAAAATTCTCTTTAGGTTGTACCCAGCATGATGATATCACCTTAATCGTAATTTCGTTCGGAGACGGTTCTTAAAAAAGGGGGACCAATGGAGAATGTAGTATGTAAAGTAGAAAAGCAGGCCAATCTGGTGATTATGACCTTGATGTTGGATAATCTGCTTTGGGATGATAATATTGAATTAAAGAAGTTGTACAACTCTTTATTGGATGAAGGCAACAAAAATATAATTTTGGATTTGTCTAATACAAGCTATGTCTCCAGCGTGGTATTGGCTTCTTTTGTCTATATGCTGAAAAGGGCAAAAGAGGCAGGCGGAAATCTGATATTATGCAGTATCAATCCCAAGGTTCAGGAGGTTTTGGGTTTGACCAACCTAGATAAAGTTTTTGATATTACCTCAAACCGCCAAGAGGCGATTAGTAAATTAGGAGGTGGCTGATGGAAGAGCAAGAGATAGGTAAGATTACCCATTACTATGGTCACATAAGTGTGGGAATAATTCAGCTATCAGATACTTTGAAGGTGGGTGATAGTATTCACATAAAAGGTCACTCCACAGACTTTACCCAAACCGTGGATTCTATGCAAATCGAGCACAACAATGTTCTAGAGGCACAGTCAGGTGATATGGTGGGTATAAAGGTCTCCCAAAAAGTCCATGTGAATGATAAGGTATTTAAGTTGATTTAAGGGTAAGGTTCTCGCTCGTTCAATTTAACCTTTTCAAAATTTATAAAATTTTTCCATATTCAGGTAGAAGAGTACTTAACCAGTAATTTTGTCAATTGTAAAGGATAAGGATAAGAAAGTAAGCGAGAGTTGTTCTATCCATTTCTATTACATTTGGTACTGTAGCGAGAACCTTCTTGGTAGTATCTCTATGATTTGGGCGATTAGCGCAAGTATAGTTATTAGTTTAATCTCTTTAGTAGGCATTTTTACCTTCCTATTTAAAGATAGATTATTAGATAGAATACTGTTTGGGCTGGTGGGTTTTTCTGCCGGTGGTTTAATCGGAGCAGCTTTCTTACATATTCTACCTGAGGCGTTAGAGCAGGCACAGGAGGATATCCACTACGCATTTATTTACACCCTCTTAGGTTTTATTGTATTTTTTTTCTTGGAGAAGTATTTCTATTGGAGACACTGCCATAACGGCATCTGCGAGATACATACCTTTACCTATCTAAACCTCATTGGAGACGCTATCCACAATTTTATCGACGGGTTAGTTATCGGCGTAAGTTTTACTAGAAGCATCAGATTCGGCTTAATCACTACCGTGGTTATCATTCTTCATGAGATTCCCCAAGAGATAGGCGATTTTGGGGTTTTGGTCTTTGGAGGATTAAGCCGACTTAAGGCGCTCTCCTATAATTTTATATTCGCACTCACTTGCATTGCGGGAGCATTTTTGGGCTTTGTGTTGGCTACGGAAATCAGGTATTTCTATTCCCTACTTTTATCGTTGGCCGCCGGTGGTTTTATCTATATTGCAGGCTGCGACCTTATACCAGAGTTGCATAAACAACCCAATCTAAGGCAGGCTTCTTTATCTATGTTTTCTTTTTTATGCGGCATAGGATTTATTCTGTTAGCAAAATTTTTTCACTCTCATTAAGATGAAAAGATTACCTTTAACCCAAATGAAGACAGGCCAGAAAGGAAAGGTAGTTGCGATTAATGCCGGCCTAGATCTTCAGAATAGACTCTTAAGCCAGGGTATCTATGTAGGTAGAGAGATTACCAAGCTTAGTCATTTTGCCTTAAGGGGACCCGTAACCATAAAGGTAGGTAGAACTGTTATGGCTTTAGGTTATGGTATGGCGCATAAGATTACGGTGGAGTTAGAATGATTAAAAGAATCTACTTAGTGGGTAACCCCAATGTAGGAAAAAGTGTGGTGTTTTCGCGTCTGACTGGAGTGAAGGTTGTCTCTTCTAATTATCCTGGTACAACCGTAGAGATTACCCGGGGGTATCTAAAGGTAGGCGAGGAAAAGATTGAGGTGGTGGATTTACCTGGCACATATTCGCTTGAACCCGCATCTAAGGCAGAGGAAGTAGCAGTAAAATTATTAAAGGAATACCCTACAGAAGAATTTATTGTAATTAATATCGTAGATGCTACCAATTTAGAAAGGAATCTCTATCTTACCTTACAGCTGATTGAGGAGAGATTTCAGATTATAGTCTGCCTCAATATGTGCGACGATATAAAACATCGTGGTATTGAAATTGATACGGAGAAATTAGAGGAACTCTTGGCTGTGCCGGTTGTGCCTACTTGCGCAGTAACCGGTTTTGGTATAAAACACCTGATAGAAAAGATAGGACTGGCGCGCACTGCCTCCAGACAGAGGACTACCCATCAACAGCGCTGGCAGCAGATCGGTAAAATTTTAGAATCAGTCCAACATCTCACCCATAGACACCATACTCTACGCGAGATGCTAGAGGATGCCTCTATCAGACCTTTTAGTGGTTTATTCATTGCCGCAGGGGTAATATATGCCTCTTTTAGAATCATACGCTTCTTAGGAGAGTTTTTGATAAATAGAGTATTTGACCCTCTATTTTTGAATCTATATCAGCCATTTTTGGAAAGGATAAGTCATAGTTGGGATAAACAAGGATTTTTGCACTATCTGCTTGTTGGCGAGTTAATCCAAGGTAAGATTGACTTTAGGCAATCCTTGGGTCTGTTGACCACTGCTCCATATATTGAACTAGTGATGGTTTTGCCTTATGTTTTCTCTTTTTATTTGGTATTAAATATATTAGAGGATTTGGGATATCTGCCGCGGTTGGCACTTTTGTTGGATAATCTTTTGCACCGTCTAGGCCTACACGGTTTTAGCATAATCCCTGTACTTTTAGGGTTTGGTTGTAATGTCCCGGGAATATTAGCCACACGTGTATTAGAGTCTAAAAGGGAAAGATTTATTGCTTCTGTGTTGATATCCATTGGTGTGCCTTGTGTGGCTTTGCAGGCGATGATTTTTGGGTTATTAGGCAAGTTTTCTGGGTTTTACGTGGCAGGGGTTTATCTGGTGTTATTTTCTTTGTGGATAATCTTGGGCACAGTATTAAATTTTATCCTCAAAGGCTTCAGTCCTGAATTACTATTAGAGATTCCACCCTATAGGTTTCCGCTTATAAATATACTTTTACAAAAGATTATCTTACGCATCAGAGGATTTCTTATGGAGGCATTACCGGTTGTTTTTTTAGGCGTGTTGGTGGTGAATGTGCTTTTGTGGTTTCGTCTTTTTGATTTTATAGGCAAGATATTTTCTCCCATAATTAGCGGCCTTTTTGGTTTGCCCCAAAGAGCGGTGATTGCCCTTTTGATTGGTTTTATCAGAAAGGATGTGGCTGTAGGGATGTTGGCGCCTCTGTCTTTGAGTGCCAAACAGATCTTCATTGCCACTGTACTTTTAT